>CAMLOC010000081.1 GCA_946481465.1 uncultured Shinella sp.
CGGCGACGTGCTCGCCTTCCTGCGCGGCACGCAACAGGCTTTCGCGATCGTCGCCGTTCCCCGGCTCACCTTTGGAACGGTGGAACCGGATACCCTGATGCTGCGGGAGGCGGCTTTGCGCGGGAATGCCATTGTCCTCCCCTCCCCTCTCGCCGGCCGCCTCGTGCGCTCCGTCCTGAAGGAAGACACGTTCCTCCTCGGTCGCGACCTTCCGCTTTCCACCCTCTTTGCCGAGGCGCCTGCTGCGTTGCTTGTCTCGGTGGATCAGTAGGATTTCATTAACCATAACGGCCGGGCGCGGCGCTGGCGGCCCAGAGGTCGAGCGCCATCCGGCGGAGCTGAAGCGCTTCCTCCCACCGGTCCGTCGTGTCGTTGCCGTCCCGGCCGGTGATCGCGTAAGGCTTCGGGCCGAGTTCGCAGGTGAAGACCAGCGCGGCGTTCTTTGCCGCGCGGGACCGCCAGTCGCGAAAACCCTCCTTCCACCATTCGCCGAAGAGATCGACCCAGGGGCGATGATGCGGGAAGGAAAGCTCGATCTGCACCTGCTCGCGCGAGGCGATGCGGCCGTGGAAGGCATGGGCATTGTTGAGGATGCGCCGGATCAGCGTGTGGTTCTCCTTTGAAACCGGAAAGGCGAATTCCCGGCCGACGAGGAAATGCGACAGGTCGGCGAGAAGCGGCAGGTCTGGCCGCCGGTCGAGGAGATCGAGCGTGAAGTAGAGATCCGTGGTCATCCGGTCGCGATGCGTCTCGATATAGACGGGAATGCCCGCCGCCTCGGCAAGCCGCATCCAGCCGTCGAGAAGCGGCAGGCAATCCTCGATCCGGCGGGGCCGGATGTCGGGTTGCAGGTTGATGTGGCTGACCGGGAATTCGGCGGCCAGTTCCAGCGGCAGGCGCAGGTCGTCGACAGTGCGCGGAAAACACACGCCTTCGATCTTCAGGCCGGTGCCGCGCAGGGCGG
Organism: uncultured Shinella sp.; assembly: GCA_946481465.1. Next base: position 965 of record CAMLOC010000081.1, read on the forward strand.
CATCGAGGCGGGCGACATCCGCGCGATTGGTGTAGTGCGCGCTGACGCCGTCGAATTCCGCCCCGGCGATCATCGCGATGTTGTCCTCAAGGCTGCGCTCATGGCCGTCCGTGTGGCGGCGCTCCATGGCCCAGAGCGACTGGAAGACGAGCAGCGTCTGCATCAGGCGGCCCTTGCGCTTCTAAGCAGTGCCTTGAGGTTGACGGCCGGATCGGCGAGCGCGGCGGGATCGGGCTCGATGCCGGCGCCAATCAGCATTTCGGCCAGCTTGATGTCCCTTGCCACCCCGTTGCCGGTGCCAAAGCCGGCGGCCGCCACGAGACGTCCGTCCGCAAGGTAGAATTCCAGTTCGCCGCCTGCGACCGGGCGCAGGATGCTTTGGTGCCCCGGCTGGGGCAGGCCCGTCACCTGCAGGCCGAGATCGTATTGATCGGACCAGAACCAGGGCAGGGCGGCGAAGGTTTCGCTGGCACCGGTCATGTTCCGCGCGGCCGTCTCGGCCTGGCTGCGCGCGTTGCGCCAGCTCTCGAAGCGCATGGCGCCGCCGCCGGGCTGCGAGACGGCCGCGCAGTCGCCGGCGGCGAAGATATGCGGGTCGCTCGTGCGCAGGAAGGGGTCGGTGAGGATTCCGTTCGCCGTTGCAAGCCCTGCCCTTTCGGCAAGCGCGATATCGGGCAGCACGCCGATGGCCGAGATGACGGCGCCGGCGGCAACGCGGCTGCCATCGATGAGCACGACGGCATCGGGGGTGATTTCAGCTATGTCGAGGCCGAGATGGAAATGGACGCCCTCCTCCCGGTGCCGGGCATGCAGCCGCTCGGCAAAGCGGGTCGGAACCGCCCGCCCGAGCGGTCTTGCCGCCGCCTCGATGACGCTGACGGCAACGCCCTTGCCGCGCAGCACCGCGGCAAGCTCCATGCCGATCAACCCGCCGCCGACGATGGCGACCGGCCCGCCGGCCTCGGCGCGGGAAAAGAGGGTCGCGGCATCGCGATAGGTTCGGAAGTCGAGCGCGCGCCCGGCGCCGGGGCAAGACAGCCGGCGCGGCCGGGCGCCGGTGGCCAGAAGCAGCTTGCCATAGGGCAATGTCCGGCCGTCGCCGAGGGTCACGCTGCGGTTTTCGGCATCAATGCCGGTGGCGGTGATATCCCGGTGATAGGCGATGCCGGCAGCTTCCAGGGCCTCCGCGGTGCAGATCGCCTTCATCTGGACGGTTCCGTCCAGCGGCTTGGAAAGCGGCGGCCGCTCATAGGGCAGGTGCGGCTCCGTGCCGATCAGCGTGACGGCGCCGGAAAAGCCGGCTTCACGGGCGGCGAAGGCCGCGCGGGTGCCGGCCTCGCCTGCACCGATGATGACGATGTCGTCCATGCTGGTCTCCATGGAAAGGACCGGCGCCGGGCGCCGGTCGGGGAGGGTCAGTTCCGGCTGGCGTAGTCGGCCATGTTCTTCGGCGTGACGAGTTCGAAGGGCACCCAGACCTGCTTTTCGATCGCCTCGCCGCGCACCAGCGCCACCGCGGCGTCCACTGCGCTTGCCGACTGGCCCTTGGCGTTCTGGAACACGGTCGCGTCGAGATCGCCCGCCGCCATGGCGGCAAGGCCGTCCTGTGTCGCGTCGATGCCGACGACGATCACGTCGTCCATGGAGACGCCGGCGGCCTTCAGGGCCTGGATCGCGCCGATCGCCATCTCGTCATTGTTGGCGAAGACCACGTCGATCGGCTGGCCCGCAGTGATCCAGTTGGTCGTCAGGTCCATGGCATTGGTGCGCGTCCAGGCGCCGGACTGTTCGTCGGCGATGGTGACGCCCTTGCAGTCACCGGCGGCCAGCGCCTCCTTGAACGAGGAGGTGCGGTCGCGCGAAGCCTGGTGGGCAAGGTCGCCCATCAGGATATAGACCTGCGCGTCGCCCGCCTTGCCCTTCTCCTTCAGCAGCGAACACGCGGCCTGCGCCCCAAGTTCGCCGGAATCCGTCTCCTTCGATCCGACATAAGCCTGCTTTTGCGGCAGCGCGCCGACATTGTCGGGCTCGAGGTTGAGATAGACGAGCGGGATGCCAGCCTTCTCGGCCGCCTCGCTGATACCGGGGGCGGCGGACGTATCCGTCAGCGTCATGATGATCGCGTCCACCCCTGCGGCAATGAAGTTGTTCACCTGGTTGAGCTGCTTGGAAATGTCGGTCTGGGCGTCCTCGACCTGGACATTGACGCCGTCCACCTCGGCGGCCCGCGCGCCGATCCCCTCGCGCAGAAGGGTCTGGAAGTTGTTGTCGAAACTCTGCATCGAGACGCCGATCGTCTGCGCTGCGGCAGCACTTCCCATCAAGGCGGCCAGAACGGCCGCCAGACACATGGATTTCATGGATATCCTCCCAATGTGGGTGCCGGTCCACCCGCTCGCACTCCGGAGGCCCGGCGGGCCCGCTTGTCGGCGCACGCCCTAGCCGAGGGCGACGCGAACCTCTCCGTCGATCACCTCGGCGGGATAGGTTTTCAGGTTCTCGCAGGCCGGCAGGCGCAGGGCCTCGCCGGTGCGATAGTCGAAGGCGCCGGAATGCTTGGGACATTCCACCTCGAAATCCATGACCAGCCCGTCGGCGAGATGGATCGCCTCGTGGGTGCACAGGCCGGCCGTGCAGTAGACGTTGTCGTCCGGCGCGCGGTAGACGGCGTAGGTGCGGCCGCCATGGTCGAAGCGGACGGCGCCTTCCTGTTCGATCTCTTCGAACTTGCAGACGGATACCCAGCTCATTCGGCGGCTCCCTGGACTTCGGCGCGGGCCTTGCGGGCGGCGAGCTTCTCCTTGCGCTTGCGGTAGCGGTCCTGCATGCGGGCATCGCCTTCCGCCGAGCCGTCGTGCCAGGTGCCGAACCACTTATCGAGCGGGATCAGGGCGTCGCCGTAGTTCACCTCGAAATACTTGTGGTGCAGGTAGTGCGCATAGGCATGGCTGTCGACCAGCGTTTCCTCGCCGACCTCCACCTTGTCGAAGCCGACATGGCCGGGAATGGCGCCGAAGCCGGCATAGTGGAGCTGGTAGAGCATCAGGACGGGGTTCGACGGCAGGACCAGGTGGTAGAAGGCGGTGCCGAGATAGAGCAGATGCTCGACCGGATGCATCGACAGCGACGACCAGGGCGACGGGTTCACCGAATTGTGGTGGACCGAATGCACCCACTTGTAGAGGAACGGCGTGTGGATGAGCCGGTGGATGCAGAAGAAGTGGAATTCATGGATGATCGGGACCACGAGGGCGACGAGCGCCAGCGTCCAAGGATTTTCCGCAAAGCTCAGCCAGGGCGCATAGCCGTTGGCATAGGCCCAGAGCATGGCGACCTCGATAGCCGTCCAGATGGTGACGCCCGAAAGGAATGTGCGCAGGATGTTGTCGAGGTTCTGGCTTTCGAACCAGAAAGCCTTGTTCTTCTGGTCGGCGGGGAATTTTCCGTTGTACTTGAAGCGGTTTTCCTGCCGCTTCAGCACGTAGAGATGCATCTCGAAGGCGCCGTAGAAGAGGAGCACGCAAAGAGCGTTCACCGCATAGAGCCACGCGGCCCAGCCGAGGCTGAGGCTCTGCATCGTCTCGACCGGGGGGACCACCCAAGCCCAGTAGGCGACGGCGGAGGCCGCGAAGATGGCATTCCACGGAAAGAAATAGTGCGGCAGCCATTTCAGCACCGCCAGGAGGCGGGGCGGAAAGACGAACAGCGGCGCGGTTTCCACCGGCTGGTGCGGCGCCCAATCCCCGCGCTTGTTGCGCGTTCCGTATTTCAGATCGTCCATTGCGCTCTCCCTTGGACGGGCGGGCGGCTCAGCACCCGCGGAATTTCCTCGATGGGGGAACGCCGGATGCGCCGTCAGCCGCGCTGTGCCCTGCGCAATGCCGGCCTTCCTCCCGACTTGGAAATTATCAAGAGCGGGTCGGAATGCCGAAGGGTTCCTTGATCAAATCAGATCAGAGGCCTTCGGCGGTGATGGTGATGAAACGGATGGGGCTCGGGTCCGGCTCGACATCCGTCAGGCCGATGCGGCGCAGGACATGGTCGAGCGCGCGCTGGGCCTGCGCTTCCGGCGCCTGGTCCAGCACGACATCCATGATGCCTTCGCTGAGCGCCGTGCGGGTGTAGTCCGTCAGTTCATGGCCGATGAACAGGATCTCCCTGCCCCGTGGGTGGCGGAGCAGCACGCTGATCAGCGCGGTATTGGCGCCGCCGGCATTGTAGAGGCCGACGAGGTCCGGATATTTGTCGAGCGCGATGGCGAGGGTCTCCGCACTGAAATGCTCCTCGTCCCGGGTGAAGCCGAGCCACTCGAAGGCGATCGAGCCGGGATGGGCGGCGAAGTAGTCGGAGAAGCCGCGGATGCGGTCGCGATGCACCTGGTAGATCGGGTGGCATAGCGCGACGACGGGGCCTTGCGCCCGGGCCATGCGGGCGATGAAATAGGCTGCGGTCCGGCCGGCCGCCTGGTTGTCGATGCCGACGAAGGCGCCGGTCTTTTCCGAGGCACGGGTGACGACATGCACGATCGGCACCCCCTCGGCGGCCACCGCCTCCACCGCCGCCCTGATGAGCGGGCTGTTTGGCACGGCGAGGATCAGGCCCGCGCGCGGCAGGTCGGTCGAGCGGATATGGCGCGCGATCTGCTCCGGGTTCATCTCCTCGGTGAAACTGCGATGCACGACGACCAGGGGATCCAGCGTTGCCGCGATGCGCTCGAACGCCTTGGACAGGCGCCTATAGAACGTCGTCTCCGGGCGGACCATGAGGACTTCGATGCGCAGCAGGCCGCGATGCGCATCGGGCAGCGTGCGGGGATAGTTGAGGCTGCGGGCGGCGATCACCACCTTTTCCGCCAGTTCGGGGCGCACGCCGCCGCGTCCGTTCAAGACCCGCTCCACCGTCGCTGTGCCGACGCCGGCAAGGCGGGCGATGTCCCGGTAATTGGACTTGCTCATGGTATTGCGGGCTCCTCGAACCGGTCCGGGCAGGGCTTGGCGGGCCTTGCGCCCGCCGCGCGTTTGCGCACGAATGCACCATCAAATCCCGGCCGCCAGCAAGACCCGATCTTGAAAAATCTGTCGATGCCCCTGCCAGCCCGCAAGGCATGGGCGAAGCGTCGTGGACGTGGCAGGATGATGCGCGATTCGGCTTCCGGCCTCGCCCGCCGTGGCGCCGGCTGCGGTTCGGGCGTGTCGCGAAGGATCGGGGCGCTCGCGGCGCGCGTCTGCGGCGGGTGGAAAAAGCCCCGCTGCGGCAAGGCGTTAGCGTTTTGCGACCGTCTCCTCGCGGCAAGCGGATCGGTTGTTCACCTTAAAAACCTTGCCCCCCCTAGAGAATCGCACATAATCCCGCTTATGTGGCTTCCTACGGCGGAAAATCGTTATCTGAGAGAATGACCGTTCATGAACGCTAATCCCAGCGCTTCGGTGCACAACCCTGTGAATTTCGAGGACCAGATTCTCGAACAGGGTGACCTCATCTCGAAGAAGCTTCACCTGCTCAGCGTGCAACGATTCCCGCCGAATGCGAGGAAGACGTTGCGGACGTTCTCGCTTGCCGAGGTCGCGCATTATGTCGGCGTCTCGCAGAGCACCTTGAAGAAACTGCATCTCGACGGCAAGGGGCCCTCCCCGCAGACCTCCGCGTCCGGCCGCCGTTCCTATACCGCCGAGCAGATGCTGGAACTGCGCCAGTATCTCGATCAGCACGGCCGCTCGGAAAGCCGCATGTATGTGCCCTATCGCCGCGGTGGCGAGAAGCTGCAGGTGGTCGCCGTCGTCAATTTCAAGGGCGGCTCGGGCAAGACGACGACCGCAGCGCATCTGGCGCAGCATCTCGCCCTGACCGGGCACCGGGTGCTGGCGGTCGATCTCGACCCGCAGGCCTCCCTCTCCTCCCTGCACGGTTTCCAGCCGGAGCTCGACCAGGTGGCCTCGATCTACGACGCCATCCGCTATGACGAGGAGAAGAAGGCGCTGGCCGATATCATCCGGCCGACCAATTTTCCCGGGCTCGATATCGTCCCGGCCAATCTCGACCTGCAGGAATATGAATACGACACGCCGCTCGCCATGGCGGACCGGTCGTCCAACGAGGGCAAGACCTTCTTCACCCGCATCTCGCGGGCGCTGGCGGAAGTGGACGACAAATACGATGTCGTGGTGATCGACTGCCCGCCGCAACTCGGCTACCTGACGCTGACGGCCCTGACGGCCGCCACCAGCGTGCTCATCACCATCCATCCGCAGATGCTGGACGTCATGTCGATGGGCCAGTTCCTGTTGATGCTGGGCGGCATCCTGAAGCCCATCCGTGCTGCCGGCGCGGAGGTCAATCTCTCGTGGTATCGCTACCTCATCACCCGCTACGAGCCGATGGATGTGCCGCAGGCGCAGATGGTCGGCTTCATGTCGACGATGTTCCACGAATTCATGCTGAAGAACCAGATGTTGAAATCCACGGCGGTCTCCGACGCCGGCATCACCAAGCAGACGCTCTACGAGGTTGAACGGGCCAGCATGAACCGGGCAACCTATGACCGTGCGCTGGAATCGCTCGATGCCGTCAACAGTGAAATCGCCGAGCTTATCCATCGGTCATGGGGACGTTGATTTGTCGGCTGACAAAAACAGCATTTATTGAAGGAAAAACAATAGGCTGAGGCCTATCGGAACTGACAAGATGGCAAGAAAGAACCTCCTCGAGGGCCTGGCCGCCCTGACAGACGACAGCACCGTCACTGCTTCCTATCCGATGCGGGGCGCGGGAAAGTCGCTTGTCCGCTCGCTCGACGAGCTTGCCCGGCAGGCGGACCGCTTCCTTGAAGGCGAGGCGGTCGTCGAGTTCGATCCGGAACTGATCGACGATTCCTTCGTGCAGGATCGCCTGGCGCTGGACAATGACGATTTCCGCGAACTCGTCGAAGCGATCCGGGAGAGGGGGCAGGACACGCCGATCCTCGTCAGGCCGCATGCGACGGAGGCGGGCCGCTACCAGGTCGTCTTCGGTCACCGGCGGCTGCGGGCCGCGCAGGAACTCGGCCGCAAGGTCAAGGCCGTCGTCAAGACGATCGACGACCGCACCCACGTCATCGCGCAGGGCCAGGAGAACTCCGCGCGCGCCAACCTGACCTTCATCGAGCGTGCGCTTTTCGCGCGGCGCCTGGAGGATCTCGGTTATGACCGGGAGGTCATCTCATCGGCGCTGGCCGCCAATGCGGCGGCGATTTCGAAGATGATGGCCGTGACGGAGCGCATTCCGGCCGATATCATCCGCGCGATCGGCGAGGCGCCGGGTATCGGCCGGGAGCGTTGGGTCGAACTCTCGCTTCTCGCCGGCAAGACCTCCAACAATGAGAAGGTGCGCGGCATCGTGAACGATGCCGACTTCCAGGCGCTGTCGGCGGATGAACGCTTCTTGGCGCTCTACGCCGCGTTGAACACGAGTACGCGCCCGGTCCGCAAGACCGAACCGGTATCGGCCAAGGCGCGGTGGGAGCCGCAGGACAAGGCCGTTCTCGCGGAGATCAAGAACAGCGGCAGGATCTTCTCGCTGTCGATGAAGGCGAAGAATGCCGCGCGTTTCGGCGACTTTCTTTCGCGCAATCTGGACGCGCTTTATGCGCAGTTCCTGGACGAGGAAAACAAGGGAGACTGAACAGCAAAAGAAAAAGGCCCCCAAACGGTTGCCCGCGTGGAAGCCTCTCTCAGAACTAAGCACTCCGAGAATCGCATTTCCACGAATCACAGTCAAGAGTCTTTGGCACCCTTTTTGGTGAGCGGATTTCTTTTGCCTTTTGGAAGGTGAAGGAAAATGCAGACTGGACATGTGACGACGCCTTTCGGGCGGCGGCCGATGACGCTTGCGCTGGTGAAAGGCCAGTTCGAGACGGCCAATATCCGGCGCGGGAAATCCGCCGACAAATGGAAAATCTACCGCGATGCCTGCGACGCGCGATCCCTGATGGGCCTGCGTGACCGGGCGCTTGCGGTTCTCAACGCGCTCCTGTCGTTTCATCCCGAGGTGGAACTGAAGGAGGACGCCAATCTCGTCGTGTTTCCGTCCAATGCCCAGCTCTCCGCGCGGGCGAACGGCATCGCCGGAACGACCCTTCGCGAGAACCTGGCGCTTCTCGTCCAGGCGGGCCTCATTCACCGCCAGGACAGCCCCAACGGCAAGCGCTACGCGCGAAAGGGCAGGGACGGCGCGATCGAGACCGCTTACGGCTTCAGCCTGGCGCCTCTGCTCGCCCGGTCGGAAGAGCTAGCGCAGATGGCCCAGCAGGTCGCCGAAGAGCACCGGCACCTGAAGATCGTCAGGGAGCGTATCTCCATTGCGCGCCGGGATATCCGCAAGCTGATCTCCGCGGCGATGGAGGAGGGGGCTGCGGGCGATTGGGGCCGTATCGAAGACCATTATGTGGCGGCTGTTGCCCGCCTGCGGTTCGCAAAACACGCCTCCGAACTGGAAGGGTGCCTCGATGAACTCGCCCTGCTGCGCGACGAGGTGGTCAATAGGCTGGAAAATCAGCTTATTTCTCAAAAATCCGACA
>CAMLOC010000082.1 GCA_946481465.1 uncultured Shinella sp.
ACCGACCTCAGGTGCCACAAACCTGCGCTCTAACCAACTGAGCTACAACCGCACAAGGGCGCGTCGACCGCGCTTGGTGCGTCACATACGGGCAGCCGCACCATTTTTCAAGCCTTTTTTAAAGGCCTGCACAAACGAAAACGGCCGGACGATCGCCCGGCCATTCTATCACATCGCGGAAAACCGCGCCATCGCCCGGATCAGACGGCCTTGAAGGACTTCATGGCCTTTTCGGCGGCGGACTTGCCGGGAGCCGAAACCTTCTCGGCAACCTTCTTGGAGGTTTCCTGCAGGGTCTTGGCCTGCTCGACGGCGACTTCGGCCTGCTTGCGCAGGAAGGCGGTCTGCAGTTCGAAGAGTTCGGAAACGGACTTCACGCCGAGCAGGGCTTCCATGTGGGAAAGCGAGTTCTCGGCATTGGTGCGCAGCGCCTCGATGGCCTTGAGGCCGAGTTCGACGGAGCCGGCCTGTGCGCTTTCGAACGTCGCCTCGACGGTCTTGCTGGCGTCCTCGGCGGCTTCCTTCATCTTGGCATAGGCTTCCTTGGTCTGCGCGGCGCCCTTTTCGGCGAATTCGCGGAAGCTCTCGGAAAACTTGCTCGGGTCGATGGATGCGATGGAGAATACGTCGTCGGTCTTCTTGGTAGCCATGTCTGCGCTCCTTGGTTTGGCCCTCTCCAGAGGCGCCGTGTTCTTGGATGGCTTCTATATAGTCGACTTTATTTCGCATTGCAACAAAATTGTGCGATGCACAATAAACCATGAGGCCGTTAACCCTTCCGCCCGAAAGCCCGGGGCTTTGCGGGCCGGGCGCTGGACCCTCCGCCTGCGCGCCGCTATTAATAAAGCGTTAATCGAAAGCCGGGACGCCGGATGGAGACACAGGCCCGAACATGTCCGCAAAGCAGTATCCCTTTATCGACGTCGCGGTCCATGAACGGGTGCGCCTGCCCTTCGCGAGGGGCGAGGCGGTCGTGCTGTTTTCCAGGGACATGGCCCGCGTGCTCTGGTCGAACGGCCGGGGCGCCGCCCTCTTCGGCCATGACAATATCTACGATTTCCTCGATGCCGGGGCGGACCGCGCCGACGTCGCCTTTCGCCAGATGGCCGCGACCGCGCGCCAGGTGCAGGCGCCGGGCGAGCGCCGCACCTTTCTCATGCGCATCGGCAGCGGCTTTCGCAGCGTGCCGGTGACGGCCGCCGTCGAGAGCGTGACGATCCGCCCGGGCGACGATGCGATCCTGTTCAGCGCGCCCGTCGGCGCCGGCCGGCAGAGCCCGCAAGAGGCGGCCGCCGCGATGCTGACCGGCTTCGACGATCCGGACACGCACATGGCCGTGCTCGACGGCACCGGCGCAATCGTCGCCGCGTCCGGCGGGTTCGACAGCCTCTCCATCAGCCCGGAAACGCGCCGCGCCCTCGTCGAGGCCGCCGGACGGAGCACCGAGCGCCTCGTCAAGCGCCCGATCGCCACCGGCCGCGGCCACCTTCCCGCCGCCATCGGCCGCATCGCCGCCGATCCGCCGCTCCACCTGCTCTTCGCCGTCGAAACGATCCTCGGCCATCTCGATCCGGACGAGGACAGTGCGGAACCCGTTGCCGCGGCGCCGGCCGAAACGGCCGTGGACATCGATATCCCGTCGCCCACCCTGGAGGCGCCGGTGGAGGAAGAGCAGGTCGCCGAGGCGGCGGAGCTCGTCCGCGAACCCGAAGCCATCCTCATCGAGGACGACGGCGCCGTCGACGCGCCGGCCTCCGATGACGGTCTGGCGCAGGCCGAGGCGCCTGCCGAAAGCGCGCCGGACGACGACGCCGCACAGGAGACCGTGGCGCAGGTGGACGAGGCCGCCGCGAACACCGCCGAGACGGACAGGACAACAACCGGCTTCAGCTTCAACCCGCAGGGCCGGCCGATCCGGTTCGTCTGGAAGATCGACGCCGAGGGGCGGTTCAGCGAGATTTCGGACGAATTCGCCGCCGCCGTCGGCCCACACGCCGCCGCGATCGCCGGCGAGCGCTTTGCCGACGTCGCCGCGCGTTTCGACCTCGACCCCGAAGGCAAGATCGGCGACCTCCTGCGCCGCCGCGACACCTGGTCCGGCAAGACGATCCTGTGGCCGGCCGAGGGCACCGCCCTCGTCGTGCCCGTCGACCTTGCCGCCCTGCCGACCTATTCGCGCAACCGGGAATTCGACGGTTTCCGCGGCTTCGGCATCGTGCGCATCGCCGATGCGGCCCAAGATCCGCAAGCCCGCGGCCTGGCGCTCGGCCTGAGCGCGGACGATCAGGACGCCGAGGTGGAGGAAGTCCTCGCGGAGGAAGCCGGCACGCTGCTGGAGAGTGCGGCGGAGGAGCTGGACGTGACGGCGGAGCCGGTCGCGGACACGGCGGACGAGGAAGGCCCCGCAACGCCGGAACCCGCAGAAGCGGACGATGCAGCGGAAACAGCCTCTGCCGATATCGAGGAGACGCAGCCGACACCCGTTGAGGACGAACAGGATGCCTTCCGCGGCGAGCGCCCGGCGCTGCGCCTCGTCGAGACCCCGGCCCGTCGCCAGTCCGACAAGATCGTGCAGCTCGAGACCCGGCGCAATCGCAGCGGCCTCTTCGACGGCCTTTCCACCGGCGAGCAGGCCGCGTTCCGCGAGATCGCCCGCCAGCTCGGCGAGACCTTCGGCAAGCGCAAGCCGGAGGACCGCCCGGACGAGGCGGTCCCCGACACCCGGCCGGAAAGCCCCGCGGACGAAGCGGCCGCCGTCGTGCCTACAGCCGGCGACGCCGATGCGGAAGTGCCCGGCCTTGAAGTCGGCCCGCATGCCGACGATCTCCTCAGCGAGACGCAGGCCGAGGCGCGCACGGCCATTGCCCCGCCGCGCCGGCAGATGGACTACGGCCTCACCGCCGCCGTCGTCGACGTGCTGCCCGTCGCGCTGCTGGTGCATGTCGGCGACCGGCTCATCCATGCCAATCCGGAATTCTTCCGCCTGACAGGCTATGCGGGCCTCGAGGACCTCGAAGCCTCGGGAGGGCTCGATATCCTCCTGGCCGGCCCCGACGAGGCCGCGGAGGACGGCGACGGCACGATGCTGCTGCGCCATGCCGACGGCGAAAGCACCAGCGCGGTGCATGCCCGCCTCCAGTCCATTCGCTGGGAAGACGGCACGGCGCTGATGCTGGCGCTGACGCCGCTGCACGCCCGGCCCGCCCTCTCGCTGGTCGAGACCGGACCAGCACCGGCGGCGGAAGCCGAGGAGCGCAGCAATGCCGACCAGGCGCACGCCGCGGCGCTGCGCGTAGAAGTCAGCGAATTGCGCTCCATCCTCGAAACGGCGACCGACGGCGTGGTGGTCGTCGGGCAGGACGGCGACATCCGCTCGATGAACCGCTCGGCCAGCGCCCTCTTCAACTATGACGAGGACGAGACGCGCGGGCGGCCCTTCGCCATGCTCTTCGCCCATGAGAGCCAGAAGGCGGTGCTCGATTATCTCTCCGGGCTTGCCGGCCACGGGGTGGCGAGCGTGCTCAACGATGGGCGAGAGGTCATCGGCCGCGAGGCAGGCGGTGGCTTCATCCCGCTCTTCATGACCATGGGCCGCCTCTCCTCCTCCGCCGGCTATTGCGCCGTCATCCGCGACATCACCCAGTGGAAGCGCACGGAAGAGGAATTGCGCAACGCCAAGCGCGCCGCCGAGACGGCGAATGCCCACAAGAGCGATTTCCTCGCCCGCGTCAGCCACGAGATCCGCACGCCGCTCAATGCCATCATCGGCTTTTCCGACATGATGGCGACGGAGCGCTTCGGGCCGATCGGCCATCCGCGCTACATCGAATATGCCAACGACATCGGCCGCTCCGGCCGCCATGTGCTCGATATCGTCAACGACCTGCTCGACATTTCCAAGATCGAGGCGGGCGAGATGGAGCTGGACTTCACCGCCGTCGGCCTCAACGAGACGATCGCCGAGGCGGTCTCGCTGGTGCAGCCGCAGGCGAACGCCCAGCGCGTCATCATCCGCACCTCGCTTTCGGCCACCGTGCCGCAGATCGTCGCCGACCTGCGTTCGATCAAGCAGATCGCGCTCAACATCCTGTCGAACGCCATCCGCTTCACGCCCGCCGGCGGGCAGATCGTCGTGTCGACGGCCTATGAGGCCAACGGCAGCGTGGTGCTGCGCATCCGCGACACCGGCGTCGGCATGACGCGCAGCGAACTGGAGCAGGCGATGAAGCCCTTCCGGCAGGTGACGACGGGCGCGCGCAAGCGCGGCGACGGCACCGGCCTCGGCCTGCCGCTGACCAAGGCGATGGTCGATGCCAACCGGGCGAACTTCGCCATCAGCTCCACGCCGAACGAAGGCACGCTGGTCGAAGTGATCTTTCCCTCGCCGCGCGTGTTGGCAGATTGAGCCGATTGGATTAGAGCGGGGGGACGCGGGCACGCCGGAAGGCCGCCCGCCGAAGACCCGTCATCCCGAGGTGAACGCCTTGCAGGCATCTTCCGAAACCATGGCAGGACACCCCCTCGGCCGCAGGACGGGCGTCTGGCGCCATCCGATCCTGTCGGCCTCGGCCGTGCTGGCGGCCGCCATCGTGCTGATGCCGGCAATCGCCATCGTCGTCATCGCCGCGACCGGCGGCACCGACAACTGGCCGCATCTCCTCAACAACGTGATCCCGCGCGCCACGCTGCGCACGCTGATCCTGCTTGCCGGCGTCAGCACGATCACGGCGATCGTCGGCGTCGTCACGGCCTGGCTGGTGGCGAGCTGCGAGTTTCCCGGGCGGCGCCTGCTCTCCGGCCTGCTGGTGCTGCCGCTCGCCATCCCCGCCTATCTCGGCGCCTATGCGTTCGCGGAGTTCTTCTCCTTCACCGGCCCGGTGCAGACGGCGTATCGCGCGCTCTTCGGCTTCCAGACGAGCCGCGACTACTGGTTTCCCGAGGTGCGCACCACGGGCGGGGCGATGCTGGTCCTGTCCAGCGTGCTCTATCCCTATATCTACCTCTCCGCCCGCTCGATGTTCCTGATGCAGGGCCGGGCGGCGGCCGACGTGGCGCGCACGCTCGGCGCCGGGCCGCTGAAGGTCTTCGCGAAGATCCAGATCCCCATGGCGCGGCCGGCGATCATGGTGGGGCTGACGCTCGTCGCCATGGAGACGCTGAACGATATCGGCGCGGTGGAATATCTCGGCGTTCAGACGCTCACCTTCTCGATCTTCGACACCTGGCTCAACCGCGGCAGCCTTGCCGGCGCGGCGCAGATCGCCTGCGTCATGCTGGTTTTCGTCATCTGCCTGATGATGGTGGAGCGCGCCGCGCGCCGCCGGCAGCGCTTTTCCAGCCAGAAGACGACGGCGGCCGTGCACGATTCCGTCCGGCTGAAGCTTGCCGGCTGGAAGAAATGGGCCGCAAGCCTCGCCTGCCTCATGCCGCCGGTCATCGGCTTTGCCATTCCGGTCTTCGTGCTCGGCGGCTATGCGGCGCGCCGGCTGGAGCAGTTCGCCTCCACGCGCCTTCTCTCCGCGCTCTGGCACAGCGTCCTCGTCTCGGGCTCGACGGCGCTTGTCGCGGTGCTGCTCGCCTTCCTGCTCGCCTATGCCGCGCGCACCACGCGCTCGCGGCTGAATGCCGCCGCCGGGCGCTTCGCCTCCTTCGGCTACGGCGTGCCGGGCACGGTGCTGGCCATGGGCGTGCTGATCCCGCTTGCCAATTTCGACAATGCGGTCGACGCGTTCCTGCGCGCGCAGTTCGGCATATCGACCGGCCTCCTGCTCTCCGGCACCGGCTTTGCCATCATCTATGCCTGCACGGTGCGCTTCCTCACCATGGCGGAAGGCACGATCGACGCGGGCTTCCACAAGCTCTCGCCCCACCTCGACATGGCGGCGCGCACGCTGGGGCGCACCAGCGGCCAGACGCTGTGGAGCGTGCTCCTGCCGATGATGCGGCCGGCGACACTGACGGCGGCGCTGCTCGTCTTCATCGAGACCATGAAGGAACTGTCGGCGACGATCATGCTGCGCCCGTTCAACTTCAACACGCTGGCGACGCTGGTCTACGAGGATGCGTCGCGGGCGAAGGTGGAGGATGCCGGCGTGCCCGCCATCATCATCGTCGCGGTCGGGCTCATTCCCGTCTTCCTCGTCTCGCGATCGCTCGACCGGAAGAACGGGTAAAAAAGAGGGCGGCATAAGCCGCCCCGATAGTTGAATGCTGTCCAACAAAAGCGTGGTGAACGGCTTCATGCCATCGGGGTCGGGTGCGACCGGAACGCCCGTCATCGGGCGCGCTCAAGTTGGCACGACCTTGCGCCATTCCGGCTTAACAAATCCTTACCTGGCCGGTTCCGGCACAAACCTTTCGTTCACAACTTCGAGAACTTGGTTAATGCCGAGGCCGGAAATCGTTAACGCCGGCGGCGCTCACGATTTCAGCGCCGCAAGGTCGGCGAAGAGCTCCAGCGCCTCCGGATTGGCGAGCGCCTCCTTGTTCTTGACCGGCCGGCCATGCACCACCTCGCGCACGGCAAGCTCGACGATCTTGCCCGACTTGGTGCGGGGGATGTCGGCCACCGCAATGATCTTCGCCGGCACATGGCGCGGCGAGGCGCCGGTACGGATCTTCGTCTTGATTGTCTTTTCCAGCGCCTCGTCCAGCACCTTGCCGGGGGCGAGGCGTACGAAGAGCACGACGCGCACGTCGTCGTCCCAGTCCTGGCCGATGCAGAGCGCCTCGGCGACCTCTTCGAGCTGTTCGACCTGGTTGTAGATCTCCGCCGTGCCGATGCGCACGCCGCCGGGGTTCAGCGTCGCGTCCGAGCGGCCGTGGATGACGATACCGTCATGGCTGGTCCATTCGGCAAAATCGCCGTGGCACCAGACATTGTCGAAGCGCTCGAAATAGGCGGCGCGATATTTCGCACCGTCCGGATCGTTCCAGAACATGACCGGCATGGAGGGGAAGGCCCTTGTGCAGACCAGCTCACCCTTTTCCCCGCGCACCGGATGGCCGTCCTCATCCCAGACATCCATGGCAAGGCCGAGGCCCGGGCCCTGGATCTCGCCGCGCCAGACGGGCAGCAGCGGCACGCCGAGCACGAAGCACGAGACGATATCCGTGCCGCCGGAAATGGAGGCGAGCTGCACGTCGGGCTTGATGCCTTCGTAGACGAAGGAGAAGCCTTCCGGCGAAAGCGGCGAACCGGTGGAGGTGAGGAGCCGCAAGCTCGAAAGGTCGTGCGTTGTGCGCGGCGTGAAGCCACCCTTGCGCACCGCGTCGATATATTTGGCGGAGGTGCCGAAGACGGCAAATTTCTCGTCCCGGGCATAGTCGAACAGCACGTTGCCGTCCGGATGGAAGGGCGAGCCGTCGAAGAGGCAGAGCGTGGCGCCGACCGCAAGGCCGGAAACCAGCCAGTTCCACATCATCCAGCCGCAGGTGGTGAAATAGAACAGCCGCTCGCCTTCGACGAGGCCGCAATGCAGGCGGTGTTCCTTGATGTGCTGCAGCAGCGTGCCGCCGGCCGAATGCACGATGCATTTCGGCACGCCCGTCGTGCCCGACGAGAACAGGATGTAGAGCGGATGGCGGAACGGCAGGTGCGCAAAGGTGAGTGGCCTTGCCTCATGGGGCGCCATCAACGCGTCGAGCGTGCGCCCGTCCGGAAGGGCGCTGGCGAGCGCCTCGGCTTCACCGGCATAGTGTACCACCACGACGGGGGCACCCAGCCTTTCGGCGACAGCCTTCACCTTGGCGGAGACGTCCTGCAGCTTGCCGGCATACCAGTAGGCGTCGCAGGCGATGAAGAGTTTCGGCTCGATCTGGCCGAAGCGGTCGAGCACGCCCTGCTCGCCGAAATCGGGCGAACAGGAGGACCAGATGGCGCCGAGCGAGGCGGCGGCGAGCATCAGGGCGATGGTCTCCGGCATGTTCGGCATCATGGCGGCGACGCGGTCGCCCTCACCGATGCCCAGTGCCGCAAAGGCCTGCTGGAGCTTCGAGACACGGCCGCGAAGATCGTCCCACGACCAGCGATAGGAGACCTTGTCCTCGCCGCGGAAGACGATGGCATCGCCCTCGCCGGTCTTCTTCAGGAGGTTCTCCGCGAAATTCAGCCGGCCCCCGGGGAAGAAGCGGGCCTCCAGCATGCGCTCGCCGTTCTCCAGCGCCACGCCGCCCTTTTCGCCGATGACGGCGCCATCGTCCCAGATCGCAGTCCAGAACGCCGCGCGGTCCTCCACCGACCAGGCGTGCAGATCGTCATAGGATTTCAGGTCGCGTCCGGCGATGCGGCTGCCGGCCTTCATGAACAGGGCCATCGGGCTCGTTGCCAGGATGTCCGCCGAAGGTTTCCACAAGGGCATTTCTGACGTCATGCTTTCCTCCACTCCATGGCTTTCGTATAGCATGTTGCGCCGCAGTATAAAGTGGCGAACGCCGGTTCGCGCCGTTGCCGGGCGCAATTCCGCCGTGGCGCCATTTGATTTCTTCGCCCCAAGCGCCTATCCCCGTTCGCTTGAAACGATGTGAACGCCGCCGGTAGAGGACGCGCACCCGAATGACCCTTCCCCCTTTCATCCAGTCACGGCATCTCGTGCGGGGAATTCTTGTCGTTCTGGTGCTGTTTGCCGCCGTGCGCATCGGCTTTCCCTTCCTCGTCCAGACCGACACGGTGGGCCGGGAGATCGAACGCACGCTCGAAGCCTGGACGGGCGCCGATGTCGAGATCGGCCATGCGGCGGAATTCGCCTTCTGGCCCTATCCGCGGGTGACGCTCGGCAATGTGCGGATCGTCGCTTCGGCCGACAGGAGCGAGCTTGCCCATGTCGAAACCATCTCGGCCAGCTTCGACCTGTTCGGCGCGGTGCGCGGCAAGCCCGTCTTCGGCGATTTCGACCTGATGCGCCCGACGATCCGGGTGGGCTGGGATGCCGAGGGCGTCTTCAACTGGCGCCACAGCGGCTGGCTGATGCAGGCCATCGACGCCGCCAAATCGGTCCCGGAAGGCCAAGCGATACCGGAACTGCCGGAAGAGCGCATCGGCACGATCAACGTGTTCGACGGGGTTATCGAGGTCGCGCAGGACGACGGCAGCGCCCCCTTCCGCATCTCGGACATCAACGGCAGCATCGACTGGCCCGCCCTCAGGCGGCCGCTCGACCTCACGCTTTCGGGCATCCTCAACGGCGAGATGAGCCGCTGGACCCTCGACTGCGACCAGCCGCTCGCCCTGCTCGCCGGGCACAATGCCAATGTGCGCACCAACCTTTCCGCCGATCCGACGACGATGAACTTCGAAGGCATCGCCAACCTTTCGACGAACGCCTTCATCGCCGGCAACATGACGCTGTCGACGCCCTCGCTCGGCCATCTCCTCGCCTGGCAAGGCAAGGACATCCCCTCCGTTGGCAATCTCGGCCATATCAATGCCGAGGCGAAGGTGACGACGGCGGGCTATACGGCCAAGCTGGAAAATCTGAAGCTAATTCAGATTTTGGCCAGAAAGCAAAAACAATG
>CAMLOC010000083.1 GCA_946481465.1 uncultured Shinella sp.
GCGGCCAACGATTCCAAGCAGGCGAAATCCGCCGAGAACGTCCGCGTGCCGACCGAACGGCTGGACGAGATGATGGACCGCGTCGGCGAGCTCGTCATCGCCCAGTCGCGCCTCACCCAGCTTGCCGGCACGGCGGCGGATCTCGGGCTGCGCTCGGTCTCGGAAGAAATCGAACGCCTTTCCGGAGAGCTGCGCGACACGATGATGGTGCTGCGCATGATGCCGGTCGCCAGCCTCTTCAGCCGCTTCCGCCGCCTCGTGCACGATCTTTCGCGCGAGACCGGCAAGGAGATCGAGCTCATCACCGAGGGCGAAAGCACGGAAGTCGACAAGACGGTCATCGACCGGCTCGCCGATCCGCTCGTCCATCTCGTGCGCAATTCCATCGACCACGGCCTTGAAAAGCCTGACGAGCGCGTCGCCGCCGGCAAGGAGGCGAAGGGCCGGGTCATCCTCTCCGCACACCAGACCGGCGGCGAGGTCATCATCACCATCAAGGACGACGGGCGCGGCATCAACCGCGAGCGGGTGCGCGCCAAGGCGGAAGCCTCGGGCATCATCCAGCCGGGCGCGACGCTCACCGACCAGGACCTGCTGCAGCTGATCTTCCAGCCGGGCTTCTCGACCGCGCAGGCGGTGACGAACCTTTCCGGCCGCGGCGTCGGCATGGACGTGGTCAAGAAGACGGTGGAGGCGCTGCGCGGCACGATCGACATCACCAGCAAGCCGGGCGAAGGCTCGGAGGTGTCGCTGCGCATCCCGCTGACGCTCGCCATCATCGAGGGCCTGCTCGTGCGCGTCGGCCAGGGGTGCTACGTCATCCCGCTCTCGGCGGTGGAGGAATGCCTGGAGCTGTCGCTCGAGGACGACCTGCGCTCGCGCGGACGCAGCTTCATTTCGCTGCGCGACAGCCTCGTGCCTTTCCTGCGCCTGCGCGAACTCTTCCAGACGCGCACCGAGCCCGATCCGCACCAGAAGGTCGTCGTCATCTCGACCGGGTCGGAACGCGTCGGCCTCGTCGTCGACCAGATCATCGGCGACCACCAGACGGTCATCAAATCCATGTCCAAGCTGCACCATGACGTCGACACGTTCTCCGGCGCGACCATCCTCGGCGATGGCAGCGTGGCGCTGATCCTCGACGTCACCCACCTCGTCGCGGCCGGACAGCAGCAGGAGGCGCAATTGCGGGCGGCAGGATGAGCGAAGCGGCACGAAAACTCGACTACGACGCAATCTGGGGCGCGGAGGAAGATCTCTCCGTCCTCACCTTCAACCTGAACGGCGAGACCTTCGCGATCGAGGCGATCGTCGTGCAGGAAATCCTCGATCTTCTGCCGGAAACGCACGTTCCCGGCAGCAAGCCCTTCGTTTCCAGCGTCATCAATTTCCGCGGCAAGGTGATCCCGCTTGCCGATATCCGCCTTGCCTTCGGCATGGACGCGACGGAAACCACCATCGACAGCCGCATCGTCGTCATCGAGCTCGACCTCGACAACGAGGCGACGCTGATCGGCATCCGCACCGACAAGGTCAACGAAGTCACGACCCTTCCCAAGGTCGCCAGCGAGCCGCCGCCGAGCGTCGGCATGCGCTGGCGGGCGGACTACATCAACTGCCTCGTCAAACGGGGCGGCGAATTCATCATCGTCCCGAACCTGCGCGCGATCTTCTCGTCACAGAAAGAGCGCCCCGCACAAGCGCCGAACTAGGACCCCAGGAGAAGCCAATGCGCTTTACCATCAAGCTCAAACTGTTCCTCACCTTCGCCTTCATGCTGGCCACGCTGATCGGCACGGCGACCTACGGCATCATGAGCCTCGGCGGCCTCAACACGACGCTCGGCGACGTGCTGAACGGCCCGGCTGAACGCCTGAAGCTCGCCCAGACGCTGAACAACCTGCAACTCCAGCAGATCCGCCAGCAGAAGAACATGCTCTCCTCGGCGAACCCCACCGAGACCAACCGCTACATCGCGCTCGGTAACGAGGCCCGCCAGGAATTCGACGCGACCTTCCAGGACGTCCTGGGCAAGGCGACGGAACAGGGCAAGGTGCTGTGGAACAAGCTCGCCGGCTTGACAACCGATTTCCGCCGCGATGACGACCGCATCCGCGCGCTGGCGCTTGCCGGCGACATGACCGGCGCCACCCGCGTCTCGACCACCGACGCCCGCGCCACCACCACGGAGATCGACCAGCTGCTCGGTGAAGTCGTCACGCTGGAGGCGGGCCGCCTGAACGAGGCGGAAGTGGCGGCCGATGCCCAGTACCAGAGCACCCGCACGATCATGGTGACCGTCGCGGCCATCGCGCTTCTCGTTGCGACGGGCGCGGCGCTGTGGATCGTCATGTCGATCAATCGCGGCATCTCCCGCGCCGTCGGCGTGGTGCAGAACGTGGCGGACGGCGATCTCACCCGCTTTGCCGAGATTTCCACGAAAGACGAGATCGGCGACCTGCTCGGTCACGTCAACACGATGATCGAGCGCCTGCGCGGCGTCGTCGCGGACGCGCTTTCGGCCTCCGACAACGTCTCGTCCGGCAGCCAGGAACTGTCGGCCAGCTCCGAAACCCTCTCGCAGGGCGCGACGGAACAGGCGTCGTCGGCCGAAGAAGCTTCCGCTTCGATGGAGGAGATGGCCTCCAACATCAAGCAGAACGCCGACAACGCCGCCCAGACCGAGAAGATCGCCCGCCAGTCCGCCAAGGATGCCGAGGCCTCGGGCGAAGCCGTAGGCCGCGCGGTCGGCGCCATGCGCACCATCGCGGAGAAGATCTCCATCGTCCAGGAAATCGCCCGCCAGACCGACCTCCTCGCCCTCAACGCCGCCGTCGAGGCTGCGCGTGCCGGCGAGCACGGCAAGGGCTTTGCGGTCGTCGCCTCGGAAGTGCGCAAGCTTGCCGAGCGCAGCCAGGCGGCCGCCGCCGAGATCAGCACGCTGTCCGGCCAGACGGTCTCCGTCGCCACCGAAGCCGGCGAGATGCTGAACCGGCTGGTGCCCGACATCCGCAAGACCGCCGAACTCGTCTCGGAAATCTCCGCGGCCTGCCGCGAGCAGGATATCGGCGCCTCGCAGATCAACGAGGCGATCCAGCAGCTCGACAAGGTGACCCAGCAGAATGCCGGCGCCTCGGAAGAAATGTCCGGCACCTCGGAAGAGCTTGCCGCCCAGGCCGAGGAACTGCAGGCTTCCATCGCCTTCTTCCGCGTCGAGAACGCGGCCCGCAAGGAGCCGAACCACGCAGACAAGCTGCGGGCGACCGCGGCGAAGATGGCCGCTCCCGTCACCGCCAAGCGCCCCGCCGCCTCCCCGTCCCACCGCGCAGCTCCGGCGAGCGGCAAGGCGGCGCGCAGCAACGGCTTTGCCCTCGACATGTCGATGGGCGGCCCGGATGCCGACGACGCGGACTTCCGCGAAAGCGCCTGAGCGAAACAATGATCGCGGCGCATCCGGCAACGGGTGCGCCGCACAGTCGACCCGGCGCATGCAGCGTCGGCAGAAGGGTCGCCATGGCGACCCGCGGAAGGGTGAGTGTATCGGTCTTCTCGCATAACGGGCTCCGCTCTGCGGCCGCCCCGCCCTGAACATGGCATCTGCGACAAGGAGACCCCCCGGATGCGCTTTACCATCAAATTGAAGCTCGGCCTTGCCTTCGGCTTCCTCATCACCGTGATCTGCCTTTCCGCCGGCGTCGGCATCCGCAGCCTCAGCGAGATGAACACGCTGCGCAACGACCTCATCGAAGGCCCGATCCAGCAGGACGATTTTGCCAACGACATCGCCGCCGCCTTCGACGGGCTCGGCCTTGCCGAGGCCGACCTGCTGATGGCGACCACGCTGGAGCGCACCAACAAGGCCAAGGCGACCATCACCGAAGAACGTCAGGCCTTCGAAAAGGCGCTGAACGACGGCGAGGCGGACGCCACCGGTGAGTTCAAGGCCAAGTGGCAGGAGATCCGCGATTTCTGGGACGATTACCTCGCGATCAACGAGAAGATCCTCTCTCTCACCGCTTCCGGCCAGCGCGAGCTTGCTCTCGAAGTCAACCAGACCGAAGGCGCCGTCGCCGCCGACAAGCTGGACGGGCTGACGGAAGGCCTTGCCGCGCTCACCGAGGCCGCCATCCAGGATTCCGATACGGTCGCCGATGCGAGCTACGAAACGGCCTTCTACACGCTCGCCGCGCTCGCCGTCATCGCCTTCATCTTGTCCTCGGCCGCCGCTCTCTGGATCGCGCTCGGTATCAATAGCGGCCTGAAGAAGATCAAGGCCGTCGCCGAAGCCGTGTCCATCGGCGACCTCGACCAGAATGTCGAGATCAAGACGAACGACGAAATCAAGGACCTTGTCGACACGATCAACGTCATGACCGGCAACCTGCGCAACACGGCCACCATCGCCGACCAGATCGCCAATGGCGACCTGACCGTGACGCCGAAGCCGATGTCCGACAAGGATACGCTCGGCCTGTCGCTGGAAAGCATGGTGGAGCGCCTGCGCGGCGTCGTCGCCGACGCGCTTTCGGCCGCCAACAACGTCTCGTCCGGCAGCCAGGAGCTTTCGGCCAGCTCGGAACAGCTCTCGCAGGGCGCGACGGAACAGGCGTCGTCGGCCGAAGAAGCTTCCGCTTCGATGGAGGAGATGGCCTCCAACATCAAGCAGAACGCCGACAACGCCGCCCAGACCGAGAAGATCGCCCGCCAGTCCGCCAAGGATGCCGAGGCCTCGGGCGAAGCCGTAGGCCGCGCGGTCGGCGCCATGCGCACCATCGCGGAGAAGATCTCCATCGTCCAGGAAATCGCCCGCCAGACCGACCTCCTCGCCCTCAACGCCGCCGTC
The DNA here is from genome assembly GCA_946481465.1 of uncultured Shinella sp. The sequence goes on from CAMLOC010000083.1 coordinate 4,844, forward strand.
GAGGCTGCGCGTGCCGGCGAGCACGGCAAGGGCTTTGCGGTCGTCGCCTCGGAAGTGCGCAAGCTTGCCGAGCGCAGCCAGGCGGCCGCCGCCGAGATCAGCACGCTGTCCGGCCAGACGGTCTCCGTCGCCACCGAAGCCGGCGAGATGCTGAACCGGCTGGTGCCCGACATCCGCAAGACCGCCGAACTCGTCTCGGAAATCTCCGCGGCCTGCCGCGAGCAGGATATCGGCGCCTCGCAGATCAACGAGGCGATCCAGCAGCTCGACAAGGTGACCCAGCAGAATGCCGGCGCCTCGGAAGAAATGTCCGGCACCTCGGAAGAGCTTGCCGCCCAGGCCGAGGAACTGCAGGCTTCCATCGCCTTCTTCCGCGTCGAGAACGCGGCCCGCAAGGAGCCGAACCACGCAGACAAGCTGCGGGCGACCGCGGCGAAGATGGCCGCTCCCGTCACCGCCAAGCGCCCCGCCGCCTCCCCGTCCCACCGCGCAGCTCCGGCGAGCGGCAAGGCGGCGCGCAGCAACGGCTTTGCCCTCGACATGTCGATGGGCGGCCCGGATGCCGACGACGCGGACTTCAAGGAAAGCGCTTGATCATGGCCGGCACATCCTCCGAATCGCAATTCGTCACCTTCAGTCTCGACAACGAGGTCTTTGCGGTGCCCGTCTCGGTCGTCCGGGAGATCCTCGACCATGAGGATGCCTTCAAGATCCCGCACGGGCCGGAATACCTGCTCGGTCTCAGGGACGTGCGCGGCCAGGGTGTGCCGGTCATCGACCTGCGTCTCCGTCTCGGCATGACGAAGACCGAGAAGACGCCGCACACGCGCGCCCTGGTGCTCGACGTGCCGATCGGCGAGAAGATCCTCACCCTCGGCCTCGTCGCCGACCGGGTCTTCGAGGTCATTCCCTTCCGCAGCGACGAAATCGAGGGCGCGCCGGACATCGGCGTGCGCTGGCCGTCCGACTACATTGCCGGCGTCGTGCGCCGCAATGGCGGTTTCGTCGTCATCGTCGATCTGGCGCGCCTGTTCTCCGGCGCCGAGATGGCGATGATGGGTTCGGCGGGTCGCCTCGCCGCAACGGCATAGTTTCGGGAGGACGGGCGTGGGAGCAGCATTGCGGATACAAGGGGCCGAAGACGGGCTGAGCAGCCGGAACTTCGAAGCCCTGTCGCGCTATATCTACGATTACAGCGGCATCAAGATGCCGATCACGAAGATGACGATGCTGGAGGGCCGGCTGCGCCGGCGCCTTCGGGCAACCGGCATTGCCAGCTTCAACGACTATTGCGACTATCTCTTCAAGCGCGGCGGCATCGAGAAGGAGGCGATCTTCCTCATCGACGCCGTGACGACGAACAAGACGGATTTCTTCCGCGAGCCGAAGCATTTCGACTACATGGCCGCGACGGGCCTGCCGGAACTGGCGGCGGCCGGCCACAAGCGGCTGCGGCTGTGGAGCGCCGCCTGCTCCATCGGCGCCGAGCCCTATACGATGGCGATGGTGATGCAGGATTTCGTCGATGCGAATTCCGGCCTCGACTATCGCATCCTCGCCACCGACCTTTCCACCGACGTGCTTGCCGCCGCCCGCCGCGGCGTCTACCCGCGCGACATGATCCAGCCCGTACCCGCCGAGACGCAGCGCCGCTACGTAATGGTCTCGCGCGATGCCGCGCGCGGCGAGGTGCGTATCCACCCGCGCCTGCGCTCGACGGTCGGCTTTGCCCGCATGAACCTCATGGACAGCGCCTACAAGGTGGGCGAGCCGATGCACATGATCTTCTGCCGCAACGTGCTGATCTATTTCGACAAGCCGACGCAGGCCAAGGTGCTGTCGCGGCTTTGCGACTGCCTGTTGCCCGGCGGTTTCCTCTATGTGGGCCACTCCGAAACGGTCACCGGCATCTCCCTGCCGGTGCGCCAGGTCGCCAACACGGTTTTCAAGAAGATCTGATGACCCCTCCCGGCAAGAAGATCCGCGTCCTCATCATCGACGACTCGGCGAGCGTGCGCCAGGCGCTGACCCATGTCCTGGAGCAGGATCCGGAGATCGAGGTGATGGGCGCGGCCTCCGATCCCTTCATGGCGGCAAGGAAGATCCAGGAGCAGATCCCCGACGTCATCACGCTCGACGTGGAGATGCCGCGCATGGACGGCATCACCTTCCTGCGCAAGATCATGTCGCAGAAGCCGATCCCCGTCGTCATGTGCTCCTCGCTCACCGAGGAGGGCTCGGAGACGCTGATGCAGGCGCTGGAGGCCGGCGCCGTCGACATCATCCTGAAGCCGAAGATCGGCGCGGCCGACCATCTCGCCGAATCCGGCACCCGCATCCGCGAGGCCGTCAAGGGCGCCGCCGTCGCCCGCCTCGGCCAGAACCGGCGCGCGGCCGCGGCGAGCGGGCCGACCGCCAAGCTCACCGCCGATGCGGTGCTGCCCCCGCCCTCCGGCCGCGCCATGGCCAAGACGACCGAAATGGTCGCCTGCATCGGCGCCTCGACGGGCGGAACGGAAGCGCTGCGCGTGCTCCTGGAACAACTGCCGGCCAATTCGCCCGGCATCGTCATCGTGCAGCACATGCCGGAGAAATTCACGGCCGCCTTCGCCAAGCGCCTCAACAGCCTGTGCGAGGTGGAGGTCAAGGAAGCCGTGCATGGCGATCCCGTCCTGCGCGGCCATGTGCTGATCGCCCCCGGCGACCGGCACATGATGCTGGAGCGGCAGGGTGCGCGCTACCATGTCGCCGTGCGCGAAGGCCCCCTCGTCTCGCGTCACAGGCCGTCCGTCGACGTGCTCTTCCGCTCCGCCGCGCGCGCGGCCGGGGCGAACGCCATGGGCGTCATCCTCACCGGGATGGGCGACGACGGCGCGCGCGGCATGAACGAGATGCACCAGGCCGGCGCCTATACGGTGGCGCAGGACGAGGCGAGTTCCATCGTCTTCGGCATGCCGAAGGAAGCGATCGCCCATGGCGGCGTCGACAGGATCCTGCCGCTCGACCAGATTGCCCGCGAGATCCTCGCCGCCGACCGGCGGCGATAAAACACCGCGCCCCCGGGGGCGTTTTTCACCGGCTGTTAACCATGATTGGCGAGGATGACGAAGCACCATGCGAGGGTGCTTTGCGAGCGATGACAGGCTCAAGAACCGTTCCGGGGAGCCCCATGCCCGTCATCACCTTCGCCAATACCAAGGGCGGCGCCGGCAAGACCACCGCGGTCCTGCTGCTCGCGACCGAGCTTGCCCGCCTCGGCTTCCGCGTCTCGGTGCTCGACGCCGACCCGCAGCACTGGATCACCCGCTGGCACGAGAATTCCGAAGGCCTGCTCGGCAACCGGCTTTCCGTGGTGCCCTATGTAACGATGGGAACGATCGACCGGCAGCTGGCCGAGGAGAAGGCGCGCGCCGATTTCGTGCTGATCGACCTGCCGGGCTCGCGCAGTTCCCTGCTCGCCAAGGCCGTGGGCTATTCCGACTATGTCCTCATCCCCGTGCAGGGCTCCGCCATGGACGCGCAGGGCGGCGCCAATGTCATCGAGCTCCTGCAATATCTGGAAGACAAGGCCGATATCCATATCCGCCATTCCGTCGTGCTCACCCGCGTCAATTCCATGGTGACGACGCGCGCGATGCATGCGGTCAAGGACCTGCTCGCCGCCCGCCGCGTCCATCTTCTGCAGACGCCGATCATCGAGCGCGCGGCCTTCCGCGACATCTTCGGCTGCGGCGGCACGCTCTATTCGATGGACGCGCGGCGCGTCAGCAATCTCGACAAGGCGCAGGAGAATGCCCGGGCGCTGGCGCTCGAAGTGCTCCAGCAGATTCCCGCCGCGCTGCGTCCGACGGCGACGGAGCGGCTGCGAAACGTCGCCTGAGCCTCACCGGTTCTCGCAAAAAGGCCGCGGAAAACCGCGGCCTTTTCACGTTTTGTCCGAAGCCGGCTCAGAGCGCGGCGACGACGATGACCTCGACGAGATAGTCGGGCGTCGCCAGCTTGGATTCGCCGGTGGCGCGGGCCGGGGTGTGGCCCTGCGGCGCCCAGCCGTCCCACACGGCGTTCATCTTCGAGAAATCGGCCATGTCGGCAAGCCAGATCTGGGCGGAGAGGATGCGGGTCTTGTCCGTGCCGGCAAGCGCCAGCAGGCGATCGACCTCGGCAAGCGCCTGCTTCGTCTGTTCGGTGACGTCGGAGCCGGCCTCGCCGACCTGTCCGGCCAGATAGACGGTGCCGTTGTGCACGACGGCCTGGCTCATGCGCGGGCCGGTTTCAAAGCGTTTGATATCCATGTCTCGTTCCTGTCAGGTCTTGAGAATTCGCGGCAAAGACCGCAGGCCCGCAAAGGCCGGCGGCGGGCCGTCTATACGAGGCCCGGCGCACGGGCGCCAGTGGCGGGGCGCGAAAATCGCGCAAGGCCCGCCACGGGCCGCTCGTCCTTACGCCACGCGCTTGCGGCGTTCGATGCGGGCGCGGATGGCGTCCACGTCGACCCGCGGCGTCGCGGCGAAGAGGGTCTTGGTGTAGCTGTGCTGCGGGTTCTCGAACACCTGGTCGCGGCTGCCGTACTCGACCGCTTCGCCGAAATACATCACCATCACGTCGTCCGCGATGTGGCGCACGACCGACAGGTCGTGGCTGATG
>CAMLOC010000084.1 GCA_946481465.1 uncultured Shinella sp.
ACGGCAAGGGCTCGCTGATCGCCAAGATGGCCGGCGACGACTGGCAGAAATTCGCGAACCTCAGGGCCTATTACGGCTTCATGTGGGGCTATCCCGGCAAGAAGCTGCTCTTCATGGGCCAGGAATTCGCGCAATGGCAGGAATGGAGCGAGGCGCGCGCGCTCGACTGGAACCTGCTCGAATACCCATTGCATGCGGGCATGCGCCGGCTGGTGCGGGATCTCAACGGCACCTATCGCCGCAAGGCGGCGCTGCATGCGCGCGACTGCGAGGGCGACGGCTTCGAATGGCTGATCGCCGACGACCGGGAGAACTCGGTCTTCGCCTGGCTGCGCAAGGCGCCGGGCGAGAAGCCGATCGCCGTCGTCACCAACTTCACTCCCGTCTACCGCGAGAACTACGGGGTCCCCTTGCCGGTGGAGGGCCGCTGGCGGGAGATCCTCAACACCGATGCCGAGATCTACGGCGGCAGCGGCAAGGGCAATGGCGGCGCCGTGCAGGCCAAGAAACACGCAAATGGAAGAGTGACAGCCACGATCACCCTGCCGCCGCTGGCGACGCTGATGCTCGAGCTGGACGCATAATTTCGACTGTCGGGAGGACACTATGGAGCAAAAGCGGATTCAACCCCTCGCCCGTGACGCGATGGCCTATGTTCTGGCGGGCGGCCGCGGCAGCCGCCTCAAGGAACTGACCGACCGGCGCGCCAAGCCCGCCGTCTATTTCGGCGGCAAGGCGCGCATCATCGATTTCGCCCTCTCCAATGCGCTGAACTCCGGCATCCGCCGCATCGGCGTCGCCACCCAGTACAAGGCGCATTCGCTGATCCGCCACCTGCAGCGCGGCTGGAACTTCTTCCGCCCCGAGCGCAACGAGAGCTTCGACATCCTTCCCGCATCCCAGCGCGTGTCCGAAACGCAGTGGTACGAGGGCACCGCCGACGCCGTCTACCAGAATATCGACATCATCGAGGATTATGGCGTCGAGTACATGGTGATCCTCGCCGGCGACCATATCTATAAAATGGACTACGAGCTGATGCTCCAGCAGCACGTCGATTCCGGCGCGCAGGTCACCATCGGCTGCCTCGAAGTGCCGCGCATGGAGGCGACCGGCTTCGGCGTCATGCATGTCGACGAGAAGGACCAGATCATCGCCTTCGTGGAGAAGCCGGCCGATCCGCCGGGTATTCCCGGCAATCCCGACATGGCGCTCGCCTCCATGGGCATCTATGTCTTCCACACCAAGTTCCTGATGGACCTCCTGCGCCGCGATGCCGCCGACCCGACGTCGAGCCGCGATTTCGGCAAGGACATCATCCCCTATATCGTCGAGCACGGCAAAGCCGTCGCCCACCGCTTCACCGCCTCCTGCGTGCGCTCGGATTTCGAGCGCGAGGCCTACTGGCGCGACGTCGGCACGGTCGACGCCTACTGGCAGGCCAATATCGACCTCACCGACATCACACCGGAACTCGACATCTACGACGGCTCCTGGCCGATCTGGACCTTCGCCGAGATCAAGCCGCCGGCAAAATTCGTGCATGACGACGAGAACCGCCGCGGCTCGGCGATCTCCTCGCTCGTCTCGGGCGATTGCATCATCTCCGGTTCGACGCTGCACCGCAGCCTGCTCTTCACCGGCGTGCGCGCCAATTCCTATTCCCGCCTCGAAGGCGCCGTCGTGCTGCCCAACGTCATGATCGGGCGGCATGCGAACCTCAAGAACGTCGTCATCGACCGGGGCGTCGTCATTCCGGAAGGCCTCGTCGTCGGCGAGGACCCGGTGCTCGACGCCAAGCGTTTCCGCCGGTCGGAAGGCGGCATCTGCCTCATCACCCAACCCATGATCGACAAGCTGGAGCTCTAGTCGTCCTCATGAACATCCTTTCGGTGGCATCCGAAGTATTCCCGCTGGTCAAGACGGGAGGCCTCGCCGACGTCGCCGGCGCATTGCCGATCGCGCTCGCCGGGCATGGCATGCACATGCGCACGCTCATGCCCGGTTATCCCGCAGTCATGCAGCGGCTGGAAAGCGCCGAGGTGGTCGCCGTCTTCGACGACCTTCTCGGCGAGCCCGCGCGCATCCTCGCCACCCGGCACGAGGGTCTCGATATCCTCGTGCTCGATGCGCCCGGCTTCGTCGATCGGCCGGGCGGGCCCTATACGGATGCCACGGGCAAGGATTTCGTCGACAACTGGCAACGCTTCGCCGCGCTCTCCTTCGCGGGCGCCGAGATTGCCCGCGGCCTGCTCAGCGACTGGCGGCCGGACATCGTGCATGCCCATGACTGGCAGGCGGCGATGACGGCGGTCTACATGCGCTATACCGGCCTGCAGCACATCCCCACCATCGTCACCGTGCACAACCTCGCCTTCCAGGGCCAGTTCGGTGCCGATATCTTCCCCGGCCTCGGCCTGCCGCCGGAGGCCTTCACCGTCGACGGGCTCGAATATTACGGCGACGTCGGCTTCCTCAAGGGCGGGCTGCGCACCGCCTGGTCGATCACCACGGTCAGCCCCACCTACGCCCAGGAGATCACGACGCCGGACTACGGCATGGGTCTCGAAGGCCTGATCAATGCCCGCGCCGGCGACCTCGTCGGCATCGTCAACGGCATCGACACCGACGTGTGGAACCCCGAGACCGACGGCCAGATCGCCCGGCCCTATGCCGCCGGCTCGCTGAAGCAGCGCGCCGTCAACCGGCGGGCGCTCGCCGAGCGCTTCAACCTCGAGCAGGACGACGGCCCGGTCTTCTGCGTCGTCAGCCGCCTCACCTGGCAGAAGGGCATCGACCTCATCGCAGAAATCGCCGACTGGATCGTCGATCAGGGCGGCAGGCTCGCCGTGCTCGGCTCCGGCGACCAGGGCCTGGAAGGCGCGCTGCTCGCAGCCGCCTCCCGCCATCGTGGCCGTATCGGCATCGTCATCGGCTACAACGAGCCGCTGTCGCATCTCATGCAGGCCGGCGCCGACGCGATCCTCATTCCCTCCCGCTTCGAGCCCTGCGGCCTCACCCAGCTTTACGGCCTGCGCTACGGCTGCATCCCCGTCGTCGCGCGCACCGGCGGCCTTGCGGACACCGTCATCGATGCCAACGAGGCCGCCCTTTCCGCCCGCGTCGCCACGGGCTTCCAGTTCACGCCGATCAACGCCGAGGGCCTGCGCCAGGCGCTGCGCCGCGTCTTCAGGGCCTGGCGCGAGCCGAAAATCTGGGCCCGCATCCAGAACCAGGGCATGAAGTCGGACGTTTCGTGGGAAAACAGCGCCGCGCGCTATGCCGAACTCTATTCCAGCCTTCTTTCGCGAGTGTAAGCCGATGACCATCAAGACCGTATCGACCACGCCCTATTCCGACCAGAAGCCCGGCACGTCGGGCCTGCGCAAGAAGGTGCCGGTCTTCCAGCAGAAGAACTATGCGGAGAATTTCATCCAGTCGATCTTCGATTCGCTGGAGGGCTTTGCCGGCGAGACGCTGGTGATCGGCGGCGACGGCCGCTACTACAACCGCGAGGTCATTCAGCTCGCCATCAAGATGGCGGCGGCCAACGGCTTCGGCCGCGTGCTCGTCGGCCGCGGCGGCATCCTCTCGACGCCCGCTGCGTCCAATGTCATCCGCAAGTACAAGGCCTTCGGCGGCATCGTTCTGTCGGCCAGCCACAATCCCGGCGGCCCGACCGAGGATTTCGGCATCAAGTACAATATCGGCAATGGCGGCCCGGCGCCCGAAAAGATCACCGACGCGATCTTCGCCCGCACCAAATCCATCGACAGCTACAAGATCGCCGAGGTCGCGGACGTGAACCTCGATCTCGAAGGCACCCACGAGATCGAGGGCATGACCATCACCGTCATCGACCCGGTCGCCGACTATGCCGCGCTGATGGAACAGCTCTTCGACTTCGCCGCCATCCGCGGCCTGCTTGCCGGCGGCTTCCGCATCGTCTTCGACGCGATGAGCGCCGTCACCGGCCCCTATGCCAAGGAGATCCTGGAAAACCGCCTCGGCGCCACCAAGGGATCGGTGCTGAACTTCATGCCGCTGCCGGATTTCGGCGGCCACCATCCGGACCCCAACCTCGTGCACGCCCGCGCCCTCTACGAGACGATGATGGCCGACGACGCGCCGGATTTCGGCGCGGCCTCCGACGGCGACGGCGACCGCAACCTCATCATCGGCAAGAGCATTTTCGTCACCCCCTCCGACAGCCTCGCGCTGCTCGCCGCCAACGCCCATCTGGCCCCCGGCTACGCCAAGGGCCTTGCCGGCATCGCCCGCTCCATGCCGACCTCGGGCGCCGCCGACCGCGTCGCGGAAAAACTCGGCATCGGCATCTACGAGACGCCGACCGGCTGGAAATTCTTCGGCAACCTGCTCGACGCCGGCCTTGCGACGATCTGCGGCGAGGAGAGCGCCGGCACCGGCTCCAACCATGTGCGCGAGAAGGACGGTCTCTGGGCGGTCCTGCTCTGGCTCAACATCCTCGCCGTGCGCAAGGAGAGCGTCCTCGACATCGTCAGGCAGCACTGGGCGACCTACGGGCGCAACTACTATTCCCGCCACGACTACGAGGAAGTCGACACCGACGCCGCCAACGGCCTCATGGCAAACCTGCGCGACCAGCTTGCAACGCTGCCCGGCAAGGCCTTCGGCGCCCTCACCGTCGCGACGGCCGACGACTTCGCCTATAACGACCCGGTCGACCAGTCCGTCAGCAAGAACCAGGGCATCCGCATCCTGTTCGAAGGCGGCTCGCGCGTCGTCTTCCGCCTCTCCGGCACCGGCACCTCGGGCGCGACGCTGCGCGTCTATATCGAGCGCTTCGAGTCCGATGCGGCGCGCCACGACATCGACACGCAGGAGGCCCTCGCCGACCTCATCGCCGTCGCCGAAGAGATCGCCGGCATCAAGGCCCGCACCGGCCGCGACGCGCCGACCGTGATCACCTGAGATGACGATGACCGCCCCTTCCTTCGCGCCGGGCGCCACGCTCTCCGGGGACGGGGTGGAGTTCGCGGTCTATTCGCACAACGCCGGCCGGGTAGAGCTTTGCCTGTTCGACAACAATGGCGACAAGGAACTCGCCCGCCTCGCAATGGGGCGGGACGAGAACGGTTTCCATCGTGTCTTCGTCGAAGGCGCGACCGCCGGAACATGCTACGGCTTCCGCGCCGATGGCGTCTATTCCCCTGACCACGGGCTCTGGTTCGACCCGGCAAAATTGCTCGTCGACCCCTATGCCAAGAAAATCGACCGCCCCTTCGTGCACGACGGCCGCCTTACCCGCTTCGGCGTCGAGACGGCAGATATCGTGCCGAAAGCCATCGTCACACGAAACCGGCCGGTCGATGTAAAAGCGCCGCTCTTCCGACCCGGCGGCTTCGTCTACGAGATCGCGGTGCGCGGCTTCACCATGCTGCATCCCGAGGTGCCGGAGGCGATGCGCGGCACCGTCGGCGCGCTTGCCCATCCGGCCGTTCTTTCCCATCTCAAGCGCCTCGGCGCCAATGCCGTCGAGCTGATGCCGATCACCGCCTGGATCGATGAACGCCATCTGCCGCCGCTCGGCCTTTCCAACAGCTGGGGCTACAACCCGATCGCGCTGATGGCGCTCGATCCGCGCCTCGTGCCCGGCGGCATGAAGGAACTGGCCGACACCGTCGCGGCGCTGCGCGCGGAAAACATCGGCGTCATCCTGGACCTCGTCTTCAACCATTCCGGCGAGAGCGACCGCCATGGCGCGACGCTTTCCATGCGCGGCCTCGACAACCTCACCTATTATCGCCATGTGCAGGATCGGCCCGGCGAGCTGATCAACGATACCGGCTGCGGCAACACCATCGCCGGCGAGCACCCGGTCGTGCGCCAGCTCGTGCTCGACAGCCTGCGCCATTTCGTCCGCCACGCCGGCGTCGACGGGTTCCGCTTCGACCTTGCCACCATTCTCGGCCGCGAAGCGGACGGCTTTTCCGCAAAGGCCGCGCTTCTTTCGGAGATCTGCGCCGACCCGCTGCTGAAGGACCGCGTGCTGATCGCCGAACCCTGGGATATCGGCCCCGGCGGCTACCAGCTCGGCAATTTCCCGGCGCCCTTCCTCGAATGGAACGACCGCTACCGCGACGACACGCGCACCTTCTGGCGTGGCGACAGCCACCGGCTGGGCGCCTTCGTCACGGCCTTCGCCGGCTCCTCCGATATCTTCTCCCGCCATGGCGGGGATCGCACCCGCTCGGTCAACTTCCTCGCCGCCCATGACGGCTTCACGCTGATGGACCTCGTCTCGCACACGGTGAAGCACAACGAGGCGAACGGCGAGGACAACCGCGACGGCCACAACGAGAACCATTCCTGGAACAACGGCGCCGAGGGTGAAACGACCGACGGCGCCATCCTTTCCGCCCGCCGCGCCGACGTGAAGGCGCTGCTTGCCAGCCTCTTCCTCTCCCGCGGCACCGTCATGCTGACGGCGGGTGACGAGGGCGGACGCAGCCAGGAGGGCAACAACAACGCCTATTGCCAGGACAATGCCATCACCTGGCTTCACTGGGACAGGCTGGACGACGGCCTGATCGAGCACACCGCCATGCTCTCGGCGATCCGCAAGCGCTTTCCCGCGCTCGGCGAGACCTCCTTCTGGAGCGGCGCCGGCGACGTCGAGTGGCGAATGCTGGCCGGCGCGCCGATGACGGTCGGCGACTGGGAGGCCCCCTTTGCCGGAAGCCTGCTTGTCCTTCTCAAGACACCTGATCTACAACAGCAGCGGATCGTCCGCGTCGCGATCGCCATCAACCGGACGCATGGGGAGCAGGCGCTCGCCCTACCGCCGCCGGAGGCACGCGACTGGACGAGTCTGCTTTGCGCCAACCATCCCGCGAGCGGTCTCCTCAATGCCCGCAGCGTCGAGATTTTTGTCGAGAAGCACTGATCTTCATTGTCCGGTCAAACCGTCTCTCTAAGCATGTCGCGCACACGCGCCGCGGTCCTGCGAGAACACCCGATCCAGGCGCGCATCGAGCGGCAGGAAAGCCATATGCCAGACACCATCCACCTGAAGGACATAAGTGCCCTCGTCGGCACGGAAATCGGCCTGTCGCGCTGGTTTACGGTCGACCAGACGATGATCGACCGTTTCGCCGAGGCGACGGAAGACCACCAGTTCATCCATACCGATCCCGTGCGCGCCGCGGCGGAAACGCCCTTCGGCGGCACGATCGCGCATGGATTCCTGACGCTCTCGTTGCTGTCGGCAATGAATTACGATTGCGTCCCGCGCATCGTCGAACAGACGATGGGCATCAACTACGGTTTCGAGAAGGTCCGCTTCATGACGCCGGTGAAGAGCGGCGCACGCGTGCGTGGCCGCTTCATGCTGGCCGAAGCCCGCTTCCGCGGCGCCGGCATGGTGACGATCCGCTACGACGTCACCGTCGAGATCGAGGACGAGCGCAAGCCGGCGCTGACGGCCGACTGGATCACCATCATCCAGTTCGACCCGAAGGACCGGCCGGAAGACGTTTAGGGCGCCCCTCATCCCGCTGCCGCGACCTTCTCCCCGCAAGCGGGGCGAAGGGATATGCCGCACCGGTTTCCTCAAACAATACCCGTTCGCGGGGCACGTCCCCTCTCCCCGCAACCAAGGAGAGGGTTAGGGTGAGGGGCAGACGCCCTCCCCCACATCAGAGCCCGGCGTCTTCCGCACCTTCGGCAAGCAGGCCGAAGGCATAGGGCGCGAACGAGCGCCAGCATTCCACGCGATAATCCTCTTCTCCCGATCGGAAGAGCACGATCTCGATCTTGCCGAGCACGGTGCGCGCCGCAGCGCCGACCGGGAAGATCGCGTTGCCGAGATCGAGCGGGCAGCCACTGGCGATCGCGCCGGCCGCGTTGGGGCCGGAAACGAGGACCGCCGTGTTGCGATGGGAGACATCCGTCGCCGAATGCAGCGCGGAAACGCCGGAGGCGATGCCCATCAGGTCGGCGCCGTTCTCGTCGATCAGCAGCCATTCGTCCGGCCCGAGCCATAGCGCGTGGCGGCCGCTGACGGAGGCGGAGGTCTTCGGCCGCCGCGGCAGTTCGAGGCCGAAGGCCAGCGAGAGCGTGCCGATGGCGTCTTCGCCGGCACGCAGCGACAGGCGGGTTGCGGGGGCGGCGGGCGTGACGCGCGCGCCGGCGGAGCCGCCATGGCGGCCGGCGAGCGGCGCCTTGCGAAGAGCTTGATCAGCCATTGAGGCGTCCTCCTTCCTTGTCGATGAAGACCATGTCGCTCACCTCGACCGCGATGGTGCGGTCGGGCATCGGCACGTAGAGCGTCTGGCCCATGCGGGCCTGACCGCCGGCGACGAGCGCCATCGCGATCGACCGGCCGCAATTTTCCGACCAGTAGGACGAGGTCACATGGCCGAGCATCTTCATCGGCTTCGGCTCGTTCGGATCGGCGACGATCTGCGCGCCCTCCTCCAGAACCACCTTCGGGTCCTTGGTCAGAAGGCCGACGAGCTGCTTGCGGCCCTCCTTGACGAGGTCCGGCCGCTTCAGGCCGCGGATGCCGACGAAATCCGTCTTCTTCTTGGAGACGGCCCAGCTGAGGCTGGCATCGTGCGGGGTCACGGTGCCGTCCGTATCCTGGCCGACGATGATGTAGCCCTTCTCGGCGCGCAGGACGTGCATGGTCTCCGTGCCGTAGGCGCAGGCGCCGAGCGGCTCGGCGCGCGCCCAGATGGCATCCCAGACGGCCTCGCCGTAGTCGGCCGGCACGTTGACTTCGTAGCCCGCTTCACCCGTGAAGGACATGCGGAAGAGCCGGGTCGGCACACCGCAGATTTTCCCCTCGCGCACGCTCATATGCGGGAAGGCCTCGTTCGAGATATCGATGCCTTCGACGAGCGGCTCGAGGATTTCGCGCGCCTTCGGCCCCTGCACGGCGATGACCGCCCACTGTTCGGTGGTCGAGGTCAGCCAGACCTTCAGATGCGGGAATTCCGTCTGGAGATAGTCTTCCATGTGGTGCATGACGCGCGGCGCGCCGCCCGTCGTGGTGGTGACGTGGAAGCGGTCTTCGGCCAGGCGGCCGACGACGCCGTCGTCATAGACGAAGCCGTCCTCGCGCAGCATGATGCCGTAGCGGCAGCGGCCGGGCTTCAGGTTGTCCCAGGCATTGGTGTACATGAGGTTCAGGAACTTCGCCGCATCCGGACCGACCACCTCGATCTTGCCGAGCGTGGAGGCGTCAAAAATACCAGCCACCTCGCGTGCCGTCTTGCACTCGCGGTTCACAGCCTGATGCATATCCTCGCCGCGACGCGGGAAATACCAGGCACGCTTCCAGTTGCCCACATCCTCGAACTCCGCGCCTGCGGCCACAAGTTCGCCATGCAGCGGCGTCTTGCGGGCGGGATCGAACAGATCGCCGCGCGAATGGGCAATCAGCGTACCATAGGTCACGGGCGTATACGGCGCGCGGAAA
>CAMLOC010000085.1 GCA_946481465.1 uncultured Shinella sp.
CACGGAATGAAACTATGAGCGAGACCCTGCGTACCCTCTATCCCGAAATCGAACCCTATGCCTCCGGCCATCTCGATGTCGGCGATGGACACAGCATCTATTGGGAGCGCGCGGGCACGCCCGGCGCCAAGCCGGCCGTCTTCCTGCACGGTGGCCCCGGCGGCGGCTTCTCGCCGGCCCATCGCCGCCTGTTCGATCCCGCGCTCTACGACGTGACGCTGTTCGACCAGCGCGGCTGCGGCAAGTCCACGCCGCATGCGGCGCTGGAGGCCAACACGACCTGGCACCTCGTTTCCGACATCGAGCGGCTGCGCGAGATGGCCGGGGCGGAGAAGTGGCTGGTCTTCGGCGGCTCCTGGGGCTCGACGCTGGCGCTCGCCTATGCGGAAAAATATCCCGAACGGGTGTCCGAACTCGTCGTGCGCGGCATCTACATGCTGACGAAGGGCGAGCTCGACTGGTACTACCAGTTCGGCGTCTCGGAGATGTTCCCCGACAAGTGGGAGCGCTTCATCGCGCCCATCCCGCCGGAAGAGCGCCACGAGATGATGCATGCCTATCACCGCCGCCTGACGAGCGACGACAAGGCGACGCGCATCGCCGCCGCCAGGGCCTGGAGCCTTTGGGAAGGCGAGACCATCACGCTCTTGCCGGAGCCCTCGACGAGCGACAAGTTCGGCGAGGACGAGTTCGCCCACGCCTTCGCCCGTATCGAGAACCACTTCTTCGTCAATGCCGGCTGGATGGACGAGGGGCAGCTCCTGCGCGACGCGCACAGGCTGAACGGCATTCCCGGCCTCATCGTGCACGGGCGCTACGACATGCCGTGCCCGGCCAAGCAGGCCTGGGCGCTGCACAAGGCCTGGCCGGAGGCGGAGTTCTACCTCATCGAGGGCGCCGGCCACGCCTATTCGGAGCCGGGCATCCTCGACCGGCTGATCTACGCGACGGACAAGTTCGCGGGGAAGATCTGAGACATTGCCTCTCACCCTGACCCTCTCCCCGCAAGCGGGGAGAAGGTGGCGGCAGCCGGATGAGGGGCAGATTGAAGTGTTCAATGGGTTCCCAGGGAGGGAACAGATGAAAAAAGACCGTATCCATCTTTTCGACACCACGCTTCGCGACGGCCAGCAGACGCCCGGCATCGACTTTTCCGTCGAGGACAAGATCGCCATTGCCGGCATGCTGGATGCGTTCGGCCTGGATTATGTCGAAGGCGGCTATCCCGGCACCAACCCGACGGATACGGCTTTCTTCACGAAGAAGCGCACCGGCCGCGCGAAATTCGTCGCCTTCGGCATGACGAAGCGCGCCGGCGTTTCCGCCTCCAACGATCCGGGCCTTGCCGCGCTGCTCGATTCGAAAAGCGACGCGATCTGTCTCGTGGCCAAGAGCTGGGACTATCATGTGCGCGTGGCGCTCGGCTGTTCCAACGCGGAGAACCTCGAGAGCATCGCCGAATCGGTCAAGGCCGTCGTCGCCTCCGGCCGCGAGGCCATGGTCGACTGCGAGCATTTCTTCGACGGCTACAAGGCCAACCCCGACTATGCGCTGGCCTGTGCCACCACGGCCTTCGCCTCCGGCGCGCGCTGGGTGGTGCTGTGCGACACCAATGGCGGCACGCAGCCCTCCGAGGTGCAGGCGATCGTCAAGGCGGTAATCGCCGCCGGCGTGCCGGGCGACAATCTCGGCATCCACGCCCACAACGACACGGGGCAGGCCGTCGCCAACTCACTCGCCGCCGTGGAGGCCGGCGTGCGCCAGATCCAGGGCACGCTGAACGGCATCGGCGAGCGCTGCGGCAATGCCAACCTCGTGACGCTCATCCCGACGCTGGCGCTGAAGGAGACCTACAACACGCGCTTCGAGATCGGCATCGACAGCGAAAAGCTCACCGGCCTCACCAAGCTCGCCCATACGTTCGACGAACTCCTGAACCGCTCGCCGGACCACCAGGCGCCCTATGTCGGCGCTTCCGCCTTCGCCACCAAGGCCGGCATCCACGCCTCGGCGCTCCTGAAGGACCCGCGCACCTACGAGCATGTGACGCCGGAAAGCGTCGGCAACCTGCGCAAGGTCATGGTGTCCGACCAGGGCGGCAAGGCGAATTTCATCAACGCGCTGAAGCTGCGCGGCATCGCCGTCGGCAAGGACGATCTGAAGCTCGACCGCCTCATCCAGATCGTCAAGGAGCGCGAGGCGACGGGCTATGCCTATGAGGGCGCGGATGCGAGCTTCGCGCTGCTCGCCTACCGCACGCTCGGCACGGTGCCGGATTTCTTCCATGTCGAGAGCTTCCGCGTGATGGTGGAGCGCCGCTACGACGCCAACGGCCAGCTCAAGACCGTGTCGGAGGCCGTCGTGCGCGTCATCGTCGACGGCGAGACGATGATGTCCGTCGCGGAAGGGCACGGCCCCGTCAACGCGCTCGACCTTGCGCTGCGCAAGGACCTCGGCAAGTACCAGGCCGAGATCGCCGACCTGGAACTGGCGGACTACAAGGTGCGCATCCTCAACGGCGGCACCGAGGCCATCACCCGCGTCCTGATCGAATCGACCGATGCGACGGGCGCGCGCTGGTGGACGGTCGGCGTCTCCGACAACATCATCGACGCCTCCTTCCAGGCGCTGATGGATTCCATCGTCTACAAGCTCCTGAAGAACCGCGGCGAGGCGGGCCGGGCGGCGGCGGAATAGGCGGACAAGGTTCAGCGCGGCTCATCCTCCCTTCACCGGAATGAATTGGTGCATTCACGGTTGTTGGAGTATCCCGTCAGAAAATCCATAAATTGACGGGATGCCACACCATGGCCGACGCAAAAACCACCAGCGGCCCCGAGACCGGCGATTCGCCCCGCGGTTTCGCCTTCGCCTTGACGGCCTACGTGCTCTGGGGTTTCCTGCCCTTCTTCATGAAGGCCGTCGCGCACATTCCCGCCGCCGAGGTGGTGGCGCACCGCATCGTCTGGTCGGTGCCGCTGGCCGGCCTGGTGCTCATCTGGCTCGGGCGGACCGCAGACATCAAAGTGGCGCTGCGCTCGCCGCGCATGCTCGCCATGGCGACGCTGACGGCGGTGCTGATCACCATCAACTGGGGCATCTATGTCTGGGCCATCGCCGCCGGCCGGGCGATCGAGACGGCGCTCGGCTACTATATCAACCCGCTCTTCTCGATCTTCCTCGGCGCGGTCCTGCTCAAGGAGAAGCTGGACCGGGTGCAGATCCTCGCCATCGGGCTTGCCGCCCTGGCGGTGGCGATCCTCGCCTTCGACGCCGGCGGCCTGCCGTGGGTGTCCCTCAGCCTCTGCATCTCCTGGGGGTTCTACGCCTTCTTCCGCAAGACGCTGCCGGTCGGGCCGAACCAGGGCTTCTTCCTGGAAGTCTTGCTCCTGAGCGTGCCGGCGCTCGGCTACATCCTCTGGCTCGAATCATCCGGTAAGGGGCATTTCGGCGATACCGGCCTTGCGGACGTGCTGTGGCTGCTCGCCTGCGGCGTCGTCACCGCCGTTCCGCTGATGGTCTACGCCAACGGCGCCAAGCTGCTGCGCCTCTCCACCATCGGCATCATGCAGTATATCGCCCCGACGATGATCTTCCTCATCGCCGTCTTCGCCTTCGGCGAACCCTTCGGCACGACGAAGCTCATCGCCTTCGCCTTCATCTGGGCCGCGCTCATCCTCTATTCCGGCTCCATGCTGCGCACGGCGCGGGCAAGGCGCCTCGCGGCGGCGGAACTCAGGCCGGCGGAATAGGACGGTCCGGGAAGGGCGGGGCGGTTAAAGAGGAATAACCTGAGAGTCTGTCAGGCCTATCCTGAACCTGACAGACTCTCAGGTTTCTTTGTTTTCGTTCGTCTCTTCTGGAAAGCCGGTTCCCACTTTCCCTGGCAGACCCTAGAGCCGGGC
This sequence comes from uncultured Shinella sp., assembly GCA_946481465.1. The sequence continues at coordinate 3,906 of CAMLOC010000085.1, forward strand.
GATGATGTCGGCTTCGCCCTCGCGGTCGACCTGGCCCGCCCAATGGCCGACGAGCGCGGCGACGATCTCTTCCGGCTCGTCAATGACCATCGGCTGGACGAGATGGGCCGTGTGGATGAAGCCTTCGTCGGCCATGTGGCGGATGAGTTTCAGCATCGGGTCCCAGAAGCCGCCGATATTGGCGAAGACCATCGGCTTGCGGTGACGGCCGAGCTGCGCCCAGGTCATCACCTCGACGATCTCCTCCAGCGTGCCGATGCCGCCCGGCAGCGCCACGAAGGCGTCGGCGCGCTCGAACATCTTGTGCTTGCGCTCGTGCATGTCGGGCGTGACGATGAGTTCGCTGAGCTGGCCGAGCGAATGGCGGGTGGCCTCCATATCCACGAGGAATTGCGGTATGATGCCGGTGACGCGGCCGCCATGCGAGAGCACGCCGCTGGCCACCGCCCCCATGATGCCCTTCGTACCGCCGCCATAGACGAGGCGGAGATGGTTTTCGGCCATCGCCTGGCCGAGGCGCCGCCCGGCGGCGACATAGGCGGTTTCGCGGCCCGGCTGGGAGCCGCAGTAAACGCAGACGGATCGAATCGGCAATGTTTGTTCGCTCATGGCGGGATTCAGCCACCCGGCCGGCAGCCCGTCAAGGATAATGACGAAAAAGCACGGGGCGGCGGCCTCGGAACGTGTCGGGAACCTTGTGCGGGCCATTGGGAATCGATAGCAATTTCAGGAGGGGACCCCCGGGAAACCGGGACAGAGAGAGAGTTGATGATGAAGAACAAGACCGGTCTGGTGGCCTTGATCGTGCTGGCGGCGGCAACGCTGCTCATGGTTTTCTTCGTGCTGCCCAACATGAACAAGGACAAGCCGGCGGAAACCCCGGTCGCGACCCTTACCGACACGACGACGCAGGGCGGTGGCGAGACCACGACGGCCGGCGGCAAGCAGGCCCGCCCGACGACGGCGGCCGGCGAGGCGGCGACGGGCGAGACGGCGACCGATACGCAGGCCGCCGCGGGAAGCGACAAACCGGCCGATGCAACGGCGGGCGCGGCGACGACGGCCACCGAGGAGGTCGCCAAGGCGGAGACGACGCCGGCCGATCCGGCCGCCGGCTGGGTCACGCCCGCCTTCGACCTCCTGCGCGTCGAGCCGGACGGTTCCACGGTGATCGCCGGCCGCGGCCAGCCGAACACCAAGCTGGAGATCAGGAACGGCGAGACCGTCGTCGCGACGGCCGATATCGGCCCCTCCGGCGATTTCGCCGCGGTCTTCGACCAGCCGCTCGCGGCCGGCGACTACCAGCTCACCCTGAACACGACGGACGACAAGGGCGCCTCCAAGACCTCGGAAGAGGTGGCGACCGTCTCCGTGCCGAAGGATACCGGCGGCGAACTGCTCGCCATGGTCTCGAAGCCCGGCGAGGCGAGCCGCCTGATCACGGTGCCGGAGGCTGCGGAAAAGACGATCGACCAGCCGGCCGGCGACACCGCCGCGGCCACGGATACGGCCGCTGCCACGGACACCGGCGCTGCCGCGACCGTTGCGGACGACAAGCCCGCCGCGAGCGAAACGACGGAGGCCGCCACCGAGACGGCCACGGCGACGGAGACCGCAGGCGATGCCGCCAGCGCGGCGACGGAAACGGCGGCCAGGCCCCAGGCGCGCGTTTCGGCCGTCGAGCTGGAAGGCGAGCGCATGTTCATCGCCGGCACCGCCCGGCCGGGCGCGCTGGTGCGCATCTATGCCGACGACAAGCTTGTCGGCGAGGCGAAGGCCGACGACGAGGGCCGCTACGTGGCCGACGGCACGATCGATCTTTCGGTCGGCCGCCACACCGTGCGCGCCGACGTGATGAGCCCCGACGGCGGCAAGGTCGAGTTCCGCGCCTCCGTTCCCTTCGACCGGCCCGAGGGCGAGCAGGTCGCGGTGGTCGCGCAGGAGAACGCCACGGGCGATACCAGCCCGGCGCTCGGCCTCATCGGCGGCGGCACCTTCGACAAGCTGCGCGCCGAGGCCGACAAGGCGCTGGCGCTGCTGAAGGGGCTCTATGCCGACGGCCGCATCCCGACCGTCGAGGAACTGGCGGCGGCCCGCTCGGCCACGGAGATCGCGCTGAAGTCGCTGTCGGAATTCAAGCCCGGCCCGGAAGAGGGCGAAGCCGCCCGCGCCATGGCCGCCAAGGCCTCGGCCGCCGCCGCCTCGGCGCTCGCCCGCCTCCAGGCGCTGCCGAAGGACAGCGCCGCCGTCGGCGAGGCCCTCGGCGCGATCGAGACCGCGGTCGCCGACGCGCTTGCGCCGGCCATCGAGACGGCGCAGGCCGTGGCGGGTAGCGCCTCGGCCGTGGCGGACAGCTCCATCGAGGCGCTGGCCGGCCAGGCGACCGCGCTCCGGCAGCAGTTCGTGGCGCTGTTCTCCGATGGCCGCAACGCGACGGCGGCGGAGATCCAGACCGCCCGCACCGCGCTCGAAGGCGCCCTCAAGGCCGTCACCGGCTTCACGCCGCCGGCCGACGCGGCCGCGGACGTGGCGGCGGCGATCGAGAAGCTGAAGGGCTGGGCCTCGACCGCGCTCGACCGCCTTGCCGCGGTTCCGGCCGGCGCCGGCAAGGAGGCCTACCAGCAGGCGCTCGCAGCGCTCGAGGGCATGCCTTCGCTGACCGCGGCCGCCAATGCGGTGGCGAGCGGCGCGCAAGAGGAGGCCGGCACGCCGGTCGCCGAGGCCGCAAGCCCGGCGGAGGAAACGACGACGGCCGGCGAAACCGCAGCCGCGACAGGCAGCGAGAGCGGTGCTGCCGCCTCGGGCGAAGCGGCCGCGACGGGCGGCGGCGAGGCGGTGGCCGAGGAGCCGGAGACGGTCCAGCAGGCGCCGCTGCAGGAGAGCAAGACCTCGGTCATCATCCGCCGCGGCGACACGCTCTGGCAGATCTCCCGCCGCATCTACGGCAAGGGCGTGCGCTACACGACGATCTACCTCGCCAACGAGGACCAGATCACCGATCCGGACCGCATCATTCCCGGTCAGGTCTTCGGCGTGCCGGACAAGACCCTGGAAAGCGATGCGGAGGCTGAAGAACTACACCGCAAGCACGTTCGCGGCGATTGACCCTACGGGTTCCGGCGGCCTTGCCGGAATTGCCGAAGGACAATTTCCGGCCGGCTGTTGCGAAGCGGCCGGCAAGGACCTATCTCCCCCATGCGGCGCCCCACCGGGCGCCGCATTTTCATTCGGCAGGTCCGGGACGAAACGAAGACGGGGACGCGACGGCGACCCGGCGGAGGCCAGCGTGGCAACGACGACGAAGAAGACGGTTTCGGCCGACAGCAGCAATCTCCTCCAAACGCTGGTGAACCTCTGGCCCTATATGTGGCCTTCCGACCGGCCGGACCTGAAGATGCGCGTCGTCTGGGCCTCGGTCTTCCTGCTCGCCTCCAAGGTCGTGCTGCTGCTGGTGCCCTATTTCTTCAAATGGGCGACGGATGCGCTGAACGGCAAGGCGGATGCCGTCTCGCTGCTGCCGGCCTTCCTTCTCGGCGCGGTCATGCTGGTCTTCGCCTATAACGGTGCACGCATCCTGCAGGCCGGGCTCAACCAGTTGCGCGACGCGCTCTTTGCCAGCGTCGGGCAATATGCCGTGCGCCAGCTCGCCTACCGCACCTTCGTGCACCTGCACCGCCTGTCGCTGCGCTTCCACCTGGAGCGGCGAACCGGCGGGCTTTCGCGCGTCATCGAGCGCGGCACCAAGGGCATCGAGACGATCGTGCGCTTCACGATCCTCAACAGCGTGCCGACCTTCATCGAATTCCTGCTCACCGCCGCCGTCTTCTGGTGGGGCTACGGGCTGCAATACCTGCTCGTGACCGCCGTCACCGTCTGGCTCTACATCTGGTTCACCGTGCGCGCGAGCGACTGGCGCATCTCGATCCGTCGGTCGATGAACGACAGCGACACCGAGGCCAACACCAAGGCGATCGACTCGCTGCTCAACTTCGAGACGGTGAAATATTTCGGCAACGAGGAGATGGAGGCCCGCCGCTTCGACCAGTCGATGGAGCGCTACGAGAAGGCGGCGACGCAGGTCTGGACGTCGCTCGGCTGGCTGAACTTCGGCCAGGCGCTGATCTTCGGCGTCGGCATGGCGGTCATGATGGGAATGTCGGCGCTTGCCGTTCAGCGCGGCGAGCAGACGGTCGGCGACTTCGTCTTCATCAACGCCATGCTGATCCAGCTCGCCATCCCGCTCAATTTCATCGGCTTCGTCTATCGCGAGATCCGCCAGGGCCTGACGGATATCGAGCAGATGTTCGACCTGCTCGAGGTGGAGGAGGAGGTCAAGGACAAGCCCGGCGCCGCCGACCTCGTCGTCGCCGACGGCGCGATCTCCTTCAAGGACGTGCACTTCGCCTACGATCCGGCCCGTCCGATCCTCAAGGGCGTCTCCTTCGATGTGCCGGCCGGCAAGACCGTCGCCGTGGTCGGCCCGTCCGGCGCGGGCAAATCGACGCTCTCGCGGCTGCTCTATCGTTTCTACGACGTGCAGGAGGGCGCGATCACCATCGACGGGCAGGATGTGCGCGACGTCACGCAGAAGAGCCTGCGCGCGGTGATCGGCATGGTGCCGCAGGATACCGTGCTGTTCAACGACACCATCGCCTACAACATCCGCTACGGCCGGCCGGGCGCCAGCGACGCGGAGGTGACGGCCGCCGCCGAGGCGGCGCAGATCGGCCCCTTCATCCGCCACCTGCCGGAAGGGTTCAAGGCGATGGTGGGCGAGCGCGGGCTGAAACTCTCCGGCGGCGAGAAGCATCGCCCGCACCATCCTGAAAAGTCCGCCGATCCTCATCCTCGACGAGGCGACCTCCGCGCTGGATACCCGCACGGAGCAGGAGATCCAGGCGGCGCTCGACGTCGTGTCGAAGAACCGCACCACGCTGGTCATCGCCCACCGCCTCTCCACCGTCATCGCGGCGGACGAGATCATCGTGCTGAAGGACGGCGGCATTGCCGAACGCGGCACCCATGGCGAGCTGATGCAGCGCGAGGACGGCCTCTACGCCTCCATGTGGAACCGCCAGCGCGAGGCCGTGCAGGCCGAGGAGCGGCTGAAGCAGGTGCGCGAGAGCGACGAGCTCGGCGTCATCGTGCGCGGCGTGCCGGCAGCGGAATAGGAATTCGGCAGTAGGCGATAGGCAGTAGGGAAGGACGGGCGCGGCTGCCCCGCTTCCCTTCCCCCGAATTCCTGCTGCCGAACGCCTGCTGCCTAAAACATTGCCCCCATCGCCATTTCACGCTAGGTCGATGGCGTGAAATCATCAGGAGATGTCGGAAGATGAGTTTGGTCGATACGATACGCAGCACCCTGGTGCCGATCCATCGGGAGGGCTGGAAGTTCGTGGCCGGCTTCTTCGTTGTCTCGCTGCTGCTCGGTCTGGCCTGGGAACCGTTGATGTGGATCGGTTTCGTGCTGACGGCCTGGTGCGCCTATTTCTTCCGCGATCCCGAGCGCCTGACGCCGCAGGATGACGA
>CAMLOC010000086.1 GCA_946481465.1 uncultured Shinella sp.
GGGCCTGCGCCCCCGTCCCGGGCGGGCGGGGGCCCCGCCCGGCCGGGGGGGGCGGCGGGGGCGCGGGCCCCCCCCCCCCCCCCCACGCCAGCCTCAGTTGCCGGAAAGCAGCGCGTTCCACTTCTCGGCGGCGAGGTCGAAATTCTTCACCCAGAACGGGATGTTCTGCTGGTAGCCCTGGGCGATGCGCTCGGGCGTCGAGGTGAGGAAGGAGGCGGTGACCTCGTCGACCTTCGGCTTGGCGTCCATGTGGATCGGCGTGTAGGAGGTCTTTTCCGTCAGAATCTCCTGCGAACGCTGGCCGAGATAGGCATTCAGCAGCGCATAGGCGGCATCGGTGTCCTTGACGCCGACCGGGATGGTCATCTGGTCCATGACCACCAGCCAGTCCTGCCAGACGGGCGTGTATGCTGCGCCGTTCTTCGCGGCGGTCATGGCGCGGCCGGTCCACATCATGATCATGTCGGCCTCGCCGGATTCGGCGAGCTGCTGGCTTTCCGCGCCGGTCTTCCAGTAGATCGTGTCGGGACCGAGGTCGCGCAGCTTCTGGATGCCCTTCTCGATATCATCGGGCGTCATCGCCTTCGGGTCGCCGCCGGCCGCCTTGAAGGCCTGCTCGATCAGGCCGCCGGTCGGATCGCCGCTGCCGTCGATAGCGCGGGAGCCCGGGAATTTCTCCGTGTCGAAGAAGTCCTGCCAGTTCTTCGGCGGATTGTCCTTGTAGGTCTCGGTCTTGTACATGAAGATGACGCCGTAGTTCATCGCCGGAACCGAGCATTCGCCGACCTGGTTCGGCGGGATCTTCGAGACGTCGAGTTTTGAGAAGTCGAGTTTCTGGAACAGCGTGCCGCAATGCACGTAGGGTGGCAGGTCGGCGGTGTCGACCACGTCCCAGGTGACGTTGCCGGCGTCGACCTGGGCCTTCAGCTTGGCAATCTCCGTCGGGCCGTCGTTGAGCAGCGTCACGCCGGATTTTTCGACGAATTCCTGGAGGGCGGCGACCTGGCCGTCCTGGTAGATGCCGCCATAGGAGACGAAGGTCAGCGTCTTGCCCTTGAGCGAGCCTTCCTCCACTGCGCCGGCGACCGGCTTTTCCTGTGCGAATACCGGCAACGCCAGGGCGCACGTCATCGTCAGGGCCAAAGCCCCCGCAAATTTCCTCATCGTTGATACTCCCAGTAGCGCTCGCGTGGATTGCTCCCGCCGCGGTTACGAGCCCGTCCGTGGCAGGTACTTGTCGAGGTCGTCCGCGACGCTGGTGGGCGGCGCGATCATCCAGAGAACTTCGGCCGGTTCCGTGCCGATATTCACGGTCTTGTGCGGAACCGAGGTCGGGTATTCGATGCTGTCGCCAGCCGACAGCACATGGCGTTCCTCGCCGAGGGTAAGCTCCACCTTGCCCCTGAGGACCAGGAAGAGTTCATGCGAATCCCCGTGGCTGTAGGGCTTGTCGCCCGTCGAGCCGCCGGGATCGAATTCACCGATATAGACCTCCATGTCGCGGATCGGCCGCCGCGACAGAAGCATTTTCCGATAGCCTTCGGCCGGCGGCAGGGCAGGGCGCTCGTGCTTGCGCAAGACGCGGCCGACGGGCGGGGCGGTCTCCTCGAAGAGATCCGTCAGGCTGATGCCGAGCGCGCCGGCAATGCGTATCAGCGTGCTGGTGTTGACGCCGCTGAGGCCGCGTTCGAGCTGGCTGAGGAAGCTTGCCGTCGTGCCGGTGGCTTCGCCGAGCGTGCGCAGAGACATGCGGCGGGCGGTGCGGAAGGTCTTCACCTTCTCGCCGACGGCAGCCTGATTTCTCGTCGCGAGCGCGATATCGTCCATGGCCATGCTCCTCACTTAACAACGTATTAAGTGAAGGGCGTTTTGGCAACAGCTAAAAATAGCCGGCAGCGGATTTTGCGCCGGCAGCTAGAGTGCGCTTGCAATCCTCAGCCCGTCATAGACGGCCTCTTCCGCGGTGCGCGGCGCGAGGCAATCGCCGATGAGGTGAACCTCCGTCGCCAACCCCGCCAGCCTTTCCCGCAGGTCGTCGGCCGGCGCGTGCCCCAGGCAGAGGACGAGCGTGTCCACGCCCTCGAAGACGATCGGCTGTTCGCTGACGGTGTGCTGGAGGTAGACCGTGCCGCTGTCGCAGCCGTAGAGCCGGGCATAGGGGGTGATGCCGACGCCCTTCCGGTGCAGTTCGGCGGCGATGTTGTCGCGCACATAGAGCGGCAGGAGCTCGCCGGGATGGGTGCCGTTGACGGCAAGCTCGACGCTGCAGCCGTTGTCGACGAGCAGCTCGGCAATGCCGGGGCCGATCCAGTCGCAGCGCCAGTCGGCGACGATGACGCGGTTGCCGGTCTTCACCTCCCGGCGCAGCACCTGCCAGGCATCGACGATCTGCACGCTGCCGTCGGCGGGGATATCGGGCAGGTAGGGCGTGGCGCCCGTCGCGAGCACGACCGCGTCGGGCCTCTCGCGCTCCACGAGGGCCGCATCGACGCGACAGCCCTTGACCACGCGCACCTGCGCCAGTTCCAGTTCGCGCGAAAGATTGGTGATGATGCCGCCGAACTCCGCGCGGCGCGGCAATTGCTGGGCAAGCAGCGCCTGCCCGCCGAGCTGGCTTGCGGCTTCATAGAGCGTGACGCGGTGGCCGCGCGCGGCCGCGACGGCGGCGGCCTTCATGCCGCCCGGCCCGCCGCCGATCACCATGACCGTCTTCGGCTCGACCGCCGGGACAAGCGTGCCGAAGGCAAGCTCGCGGCCGGTTTCCGGATGCTGGATGCAGGAGATCGGCACGCCGCGGTGGAAATGGCCGATGCAGGCCTGGTTGCAGGCGATGCAGGCGCGGATATCGTCGGTGCGGCCGTCTTCCGCCTTCTCCGGCATATCCGGATCGCAGATCAGCGCGCGCGTCATGCCGCAGACATCGGCCGCGCCCCCGGCGATGACCGCCTCGGCCTCCTGCGGCTGGTTGATGCGGCCCGCGACGAAGACCGGCACGTTCAGCGCCTTGCGGAAGCGGGCGGCATCGCTTGCAAGATAGGCGCTGGCATAGGCCATGGGCGGCACGATATGCACCGCGCCGCCGAGCGAGGCGGAGGTGCCGGTCGTGACGCTGACATAGTCGATGAGCGGTTCGAGCAGCCGGCAGCCGTCCAGCGCCTCGTCGGGCGTCAGGCCGTTCTCGTCGCGGTCGCCGGCGCTGATGCGCAGGCCGACGACGAAATCTTCCGACGTTGCCGCGCGGATCGCCTTCAGCGCCTCTTCGGCAAAACGCAGCCGGTTCTCCAGCGATCCGCCGTAGCCGTCCGTGCGGCGGTTGACGCGCGGGTTCAGGAACTGCGCCGGCAGGTAGCCGTGGCTCGCCACCAGTTCCACGCCGTCGACGCCGGCCGCTTGCATGCGCCGGGCCGCCGCGCCGTAGCCGGCGACGATCTCGTCGATCATCGCCTGGTCGAGCGCGCGCGGCATCACGCGGAACCGCTCGTTGGGCGTGACGGAGGGGGCATAGGCCACCGTCAGCAGCCCGTCGCCGCCCTCCATGATCTCCCGGCCGGGATGGAAAAGCTGGGAGAAGAGCGCCGCGCCGTGGGCATGGCAGGTTGCCGCCAGCCGGCGGTAGCCCTCGATGCAGCCGTCGTCCGTCGCCATCAGCATGTGCGAGGTGTAGCGCGCCGTCTCGTGCACGCCGGCGACCTGGGAGACGATGAGGCCGACGCCGCCCTTCGCCCGCGCCTCGTGATAGGCGACGAGGGCCGCGTTGACGCGCCCGTCCGTCGGCAGCGTCGTGTCGTGGCCGGTGGACATGATGCGGTTCTTCAGCCGCACGCCGCGGATGGTGAGGGGCTGGAAGAGGTGCGCAAAGGGGCTCATACGGCGCCCCCGGCCTTGCGACAGAGGCGCATGGCGCATCCGACAGACACGATCCCGTTCATCCGGTCCTCCTTCCCGAGCGGCGAAACGCGATGCTTATATTTTATCCCGGGTCAAAAATCGACGCCTCCGCCAACACGCCCTCGCGCACCAGCACGCGACCGCGGCGGATGACGGTGCGCCTTTGCGGCGTCAGCGCCACGGCCTCGGCGACCGTACGGGCGGGAACCAGCACGAGATCGCCGAAATCGCCCTCGGCAAGGCCGTAGCCGGGAAGCCCGAGGCCTTCCGCGCCGCCGAAGGTGCAGATGCGGGCGGTCTCGGCAAGGTCGGCATCGTTGGTCATGCCGTTGCGCTGGGCGAGATATTTCGCCCGCTCCAGCATGTCGCCATTGCCCCACGGCTCCCAGGTGCCCTGGATGCCGTCCGAGCCGGAGGCGACGATAAGGCCGCATTCGCGCATCAGGCGCAGCGGTAAAGCGGGGGCGGCCGGGCTGCCGACCGTCATCACCGAAATGCGCTCCGCCGCCAGCGCCTCGATCAGCGCGCGCTGGCGGGCGGGCTCCAGCATGCCGAGGCAATAGGCGTGGCTCACCATGACGCGGCCCTGCAAGGCAAGCGCCCGGGTGCGCTCGACGATCAGTTCGAGGCAGAACGCGCCGAGATCGCCGGGCTCGTGCAGGTGGATGTCGACGGGTTTCGCATACTTGTCGGCGAGCGCGAAGATCGCGTCGAGATGGCGCACCGGATCGCGCTCGATCGTCGCCGGATCGATGCCGCCGACAATATCGGCCCCGGCCGCCATCGCCGCGTCCATCAGGTCGAACGTACCGTCGCGCGGCAGCATGCCGCTCTGGGGAAAGGCGACGACCTGCACATCCACGAGATCGCGGAGGGCCGCGCGGGTTTCGAGGACGCCCTCGATATTGGCGAGGCCGATTTCCGTATCGACGTCGACATGGCTGCGGATGTGCAGCACGCCGTAGCGCAGCGTCTGGAGGATCTGGCGGGCCGATTGCCGGCGCGCGTTCATGTCGCGTTCGCGCTTGGCCTTGCGGTCGGCGAGGATGCGTTCGTTGCGGGTCGGCCCGATACGGTTCTCGAACCAGTCCATGCCGATCAGTGTCTTGTCGAGATGGGTATGCGCCTCGACGAGGCCGGGCAGCGCGATGCAGCCGGCCGCGTCGATCGTTTCCGCCGGCGTTTCGCCGGCCGCCGCGCTGAAACGGCCGCCGCGGATGAGAAGGTCGGCCGGTTCGCCGCCGAAGGGGCGGGCGTTGCGGATGAGAAGGTCGCTCGTCATGCTGTTCTCCCTGTTCGGCTTCAGGCGCGGCCGGCGCGGCGCATCGCCAGGTGGAAGGCTCTTTCTGCGCGGTCGAGGATGGCGCCCTCGTCGGCGTGCAGCAGTTTCCGCCCGCGCATCAGCACGCGGCCGCCGACGATGGTCGTGTCCACATCCGCCCCGTTGGCGAAGCGCGCGAGGCGCTGCACCGGATCGACCGGCGGCCAGAGATGCGGCTGGCGCATGTCGATAAGGAGGATGTCGGCGCGCTTGCCGACGTCCAGCGAGCCGATCTCGTCTTCCATGCAAAGTGCGCGGGCGCCCTCGATCGTCGCCATTTCGAGAAGCTGGAGCGGCGGCAGCACGGTATCGTCGCAGAAATGCCGGGCATGGTAGCGGTGCGCCTGGAACATGTTGCGGAACATGTCGAAGGAGCGGTCGGGTGCGGCGGCATCCGTGCCGAGCGAGACGGTGATGCCGTCCGCCATCAGCTCCGGCGCCGGGCAGCGCCCGTAGACGGACATCAGCGCGCTCGGATTGTGTGCCACCTTGGCGCCGGTGCGTTTCAGCACCGCGCGGTCCGCCTCGGTGAGGTCGATGCAGTGGGCGAGCAGCGAGTGGCCGTCGAACAGGCCGAGCCGGGCGTCGTTGGCGGCGATCGAGCCGTCGCGGTGGCCGTCCTGCACCAGGAGCACGCCTTTTTCCCGCGCAAGGTCGCGCGCCCGGCGCGAGAGGGCGAAGACCGCCTGGTCCTCCAGTTCGCCGGCGTCGAAGACGGGGAGGGAGAGGGCGAGCCGCAGCCGGTCGTCGCGGCCCGACCAGGCGTCGAACAACGCGGCGCAGACGGTCAATTGTGTATCCGGCGATACGGTGATTTCGTCATACGATTTTTCGTCGTGCCTGCGATAGACACTCCTTGCCGAAGGCCGGTTGGGGCCGATGGCCAGCACCTCGCGCAGGCCCATTTCGGCAATGGCGGCAAGGTGGGCCTCGGCCGCGTCCGGCGCTTCGGTGCGCATGATGTCCGGTCCGCCGCCGAAGAGCAGCGTCGCGGTGGTGGTGCCGCACCGGATGCGTTCGGCGGCCGAAAGCGCGGCCTCTGCCGCCCAGAATTCCGGATCCGTCGCCTCGGCGTAGATTCGGCCGGTGATCGCCATCCAGTCTTCCGAACCGCCGCCGAGACCCTTGGTCAGCATGTGCCCGGCATGGGCGTGGGTGTCGATCAGCCCCGGCATGACGACCATGCCGGCGGCGTCGATGCGCGGCGTCTCCGGCGGGACGGCCGGCGCCTGTGTACCGACGGCGGCGATCCGCCCGTCCTGTACCAGCACGCTCGCCCCCTCCAGCACGCGCCGGCCGGCATCCATGGTGAGAACCACGCCGTTCTCGATCAGCAATGTCCCGGTCATTCGAATCCTCCGCAATTATTGGATACAATTTTTGCAAACTTTGTGTGCAAATTCTAGTTCTGGTATCTTGATATTACGTTTTCATTATGTACAGTCATATTCGGAGTGATCGTATGCATATTTTTTATAAACGTGCATACAAATCTGGAGGACCCTCGTGAAGACCTATATGAAGACCCTGCTGGCGGGGCTTGCCGTGCTGGCGCCGCTTTCCGCCCCCGCCTTTGCCGAGACGCTGCGCTGGGCCGCATCCGGCGACGTCATTTCCTACGACCCGAATGCGCAGGTCGACAGCTTCACCCAGAGCGTGCAGCATATCGTGTTCGATCCGCTGGTGCGCCGTAACAAGGATCTGAAGCTGGAGCCGGCGCTCGCCACCTCCTGGGAGGTTATCGAGCCGACCCGCTGGCGCTTCAAGCTGCGCCAGGGCGTGAAATTCCACGAGGGCCAGCCCTTCAACGCCGACGACGTGGTGGCGACGATTACGCGCCAGATCGACCCCGGCGCGCGCAACCGCGAAAACCTCTCCGCCGTCACAGGCGTCGAGAAGGTGGACGACTATACGGTCGACCTCATCCTGCGCGGGCCCTACCCGCTGCTCCTCAACGACCTCGCCGCCATCTACATCCTGAGCAAGCCGTGGATGGAGGAGCACGACGCGCTGAAGCCGGGCAACACCGCGACCGGCGTCGTCACCTATGCCAGCAACCACGCCAACGGCACGGGCGCCTTCAAGCTGAAGAGCTACGAGCCGGATTCCCGTTCGGTCTTCGAGGTGAACAAGGACTGGTGGGACAAGCCCGAGCATAACCTGACGGAAGTGGAGTTCCGCCCCATCGCCTCCGACGCCACCCGCGTCGCGGCGCTGCTGTCGGGCGAAGTCGACATGGTGGTGCCGGTGCCGCTTCAAGACATCGACCGCATCGCCGCGACCGAGGGGCTGAAGGTGGTGGAGAACCCGTCGCTGCGCACCATCATGCTGGCGCTGAACTTCGAGAAGGAACTGCACGCCGCCCCCGGCGTCGCCAATCCGATGCTGAACGTCAAGGTTCGCCAGGCGCTCTGGCACGCCATCGACCTGAACACGATCCAGAAGCGCCTGATGCGCGGCAAGTCCCGCGTCGCCGCCATGCTCGTCGCCCCGGCCGTCACCGGCCATGACGATGCGATCGACGTGCCGCTGGACTACGATATCGACAAGGCGAAGGCGCTGCTGGCCGAAGCCGGCTATCCGGACGGCTTCAAGACGGGCCTTTCCTGCTCGAACGACCGCTATATCGCCGACGAGCAGATCTGCCTTGCCATCTCCTCCATGTGGGCCAAGATCGGCGTCACGGTCGACCTCAGCGTCGAGAGCAAGACGACCTATTTCCCGCGCATGGATAACGGCGAACTCGACGTCTACATGCTCGGCTGGGCCTCGCTGCCGCCGATGGACGGCTTCAGCGTGCTCCAGGCGCTGCTCGCCACCAATGATGGCACTTACGGCGGCTCGAACCCGAACGGGCTTTCCGATCCGCGCATCGATGCGCTCGCCCGCTCGGCGGCGGTCGAACTCGACGAGGCCAAGCGCGTCGATATGCTGAAGGAAGCCTTCCGCATCACCCATGACGAGGCGTTGTTCATCCCGCTGCACCAGCAGCCGGTCGCCTGGGCCATGAGCAACAAGGTCGATATCCCGCAGTTCCCGGACGAATATGTTCGCCCCTGGTTCGCGCAGGTGAAGAAGTAACGGGTTTCTCCCGAGACGTGGTTCCGGCGGGCTGAGGCCGGCCGGGACCACGCGCAGATCCGGCCGACCCTCCGCAGCGAACGGCGCGGGGAGGATGGAGCGAACGGCCCGTCTTTTCTGCCCTTCGGGGCGTGTGCGCTCCCTCGCAAGGATGATTCCGATGTTGAGACTGTTTTCGGTGCGGCTCTTCCAGGCGATCCTGGTCATGGTCGCCGTCACCGCCATCGCCTTCGTCATGTTCCGCTTCGTCGGCGATCCCGTCGCCTCCATGGTGCGCGAGGGCGCGACCCAGGCGGAGAAGGACGCGCTGCGCATGGCGCTCGGCCTCGACAAGCCGATCCTCACGCAGTTCGTCGATTTCGTCGGCCAGGTGCTGACGGGCGACCTCGGCACGAGCTTCCGTTACCAGCAGCCGGTGGTGAGCCTGCTGATGAGCCGCCTGCCGGCGACACTGGAACTCGTCATCGTCGCGACGTTCCTGGCGCTCGCGGTCGGCATTCCGCTCGGCGTCCTCTGCGCGCTGAAGCCGAATTCGGTGCTCTCCCGGCTCACCCAGGCGACGACGCTGGTCGGCATCTCCATGCCCACCTTCGTCACCGGCCTGCTGCTGATCCTCGTCTTCGCCGTCAACCTGCGCTGGCTGCCATCGTCGGGCCGCGGCGATCTGGTCGATCTCGGCTTCTGGCAGACGGGGTTCCTCAGCCTCTCGGGGCTGAAATCGCTGATCCTTCCGTCGATCACGCTGGCGCTCTTCCAGCTCACCCTGATCATGCGGCTGGTGCGCTCGGAGATGATCGACGTCCTGTCGTCCGACTATATCCGCTTCGCCTTCGCCCGCGGCCTGCCGCGCGCCTATATCTACGGGCGGCTTGCGCTGCGCAACGCGTTGATGCCGGTCGTCACCGTCACCGGCCTGCAGATCGGCCAGCTCATCGCCTTCGCCATCGTCACCGAGACGGTGTTCCAGTGGCCGGGCATGGGCCTGCTGTTCACCAACGCCGTCGGCTATCCCGACGTGCCGGTGCTGGCCGCCTACCTGCTCTTCGTCGGCTTCCTCTTCGTCATGATCAACATGGTCGTCGACATTC
>CAMLOC010000087.1 GCA_946481465.1 uncultured Shinella sp.
ATGACGGTGCGGCCCTGCGGCAGCTTCATGCGGCGCAGCGTCGGGTCGAGCGTGGCGAAGAGCATGTCCTCGGCCAGAACCCCTGCCCCGGTGATGCGATTGAACAGCGTCGACTTGCCGGCATTGGTGTAGCCGACGAGCGCGACGATCGGGTGCGGCACCTTCTTGCGCTTGGAACGGTGCAGTTGGCGGGTGCGGCGCACCTGCTCCAGCTCGCGCTCCAGCTTGACGATCTTGTCCTGCAGGAGCCGGCGGTCGGCCTCGATCTGCGTTTCGCCCGGGCCGCCCATGAAGCCCGCGCCGCCGCGCTGGCGCTCGAGGTGGGTCCAGCTGCGCACCAGCCGGCCCTTCTGGTAGTTGAGATGGGCAAGCTCGACCTGCAGCGTGCCTTCCTTGGTGGAGGCGCGCCGACCGAAGATCTCGAGGATGAGGCCCGTGCGGTCGATGACCTTGGCGCCCCATTCCTTTTCGAGGTTGCGCTGCTGCACCGGCGTCAGCGGATGATCGACGATGACGAGGCCGGCATCGTGCTCGTCGAGCGCCGCCTTGATCTCCTCGATCTTGCCGGTGCCGAGCAGCGTGCCGGGCTTCGGCTGGCTGACGGGCACGACGGCCGAATGGGCGACGGTGAGGTCGATGGCCCGCGCAAGGCCGACGGCCTCTTCCAGCCGCGCCTCGTCGGACCGCGTGGTCACCGTCGGATCGGGTTTTCCGCGTGCGGCCTTGAGGACCGGAACGATGACGACGGCGCGCATATCGTCCCGGTGCTTTTCAGCCTCCGGAACGATGGATTCCTTGGCTTTATCGGATTTCTTAATGGTCTTGGGTCCTGTCAGGAGCCGCTTTCCTCGGTCTCGAACATCTGCAGCGGCTGGCCGGGCATGATGGTGGAGATCGCGTGCTTGTAGACGAGCTGCGAGTGACCGTCGCGACGGAGCAGCACGCAGAAATTGTCGAAGGAGGTGACAACCCCGGTCAGCTTGACCCCGTTGATGAGAAAGATCGTCAGGGAAATCTTTTGCTTGCGAACGGTATTAAGAAAAAGATCCTGCAGGTTCTGAGAACGTTCCGCCATCGCGCCGCTTCTTTCTGATTGCCGGCCCTTGAGACCGGTTGACTAAAATAATTGCCCCCAGGCCCGGCATAAACTCCCGGACCGTCGGTTTTGGTATCAAATCGCGGTCTTCTCCGCAACGGCGAAAAAGGCCTCGCGGATTTTCTGTGCGGTCATGCCGGGATGGCCGTTGGCGATCGTCCGGCCGTCGATCGAAACGACCGGCAGGCAGATCGTCGTCGCCCCCGTCACGAAGACTTCGCGCGCCTCCAGCATCTCCGCGACGGAGAAACGGCGCTCTTCGACGGGAAGCCCGAGCTTTTCGGCGACATCCATCAGCGTCGTGCGGGTGATGCCGTTGAGGATGGCGTGGTCGGCCGGCCGCGTGACGAGCGTGCCGGCCCTGTCGACGATCCAGAGGTTCGTCGCGCCGCCCTCCGTCACATGGCCCTCGGCATCCACAAAAATCGCTTCCTGTGCGCCGGCGTCCTTCGCCTGCTGGCGGGCGAGAACGTTCGGCAGCAGGCCGACGGTCTTGATGTCCACCCGCCCCCAGCGATTGTCGGCGACGGTCACCGCCTTGACGCCCGAGGCGTACTTGGCGGCGTTCACCGCCGGATCCAGGCTTTTCGCCGTGACGACGAGCGTCGGGCGCACCTCCGGCGCGGGAAAGACGTGGTCCCGCTTCGCCACGCCCCGCGTCACCTGGAGATAGACCATGCCATCGCGCACGCGGTTGCGGCGCAGCACCTGCCGCAGGATGCCGACGAGCGCTGCGCGGGGCATCGGCGGGCGGATGCGGAGTTCCCCGAGCGACCGGTCGAGCCGGTCGAGATGGCGCGAAAGATCGACGAAGAAACCCTGCCGGACCTGGCAGACCTCGTAGACCGCGTCGGCGAAGACGAAGCCGCGGTCGAGGATATGCACCGCCGCATCGGCATGGCGGACATAGCGGCCGTTGACATAGGCGATGCGCGACATGGACGTTCCTGTTCAGAAATACTGGATGCTGACGCGGAAAAGCTGCTCGACATGGCGCACGGCCGCGGCGGCGGCGAACAGCACGACGCGGTCCTTCGCCTTGATCCGGGTGTTGCCGTCCGGCCGGATCACCGTCTTGTCGCGGTAGATCGCGCCGATACGGATGCCCGGCGGCAGCTCGATCTCGCGCAGCGGCCGGCCGACCAGCGGCGAGGTCTCCAGCGCTTCCGCCTCGATCACCTCGGCCGACCCGCGCTGCACCGCATAGACCGCGCGGATACGCCCCTTGCGGACGTGCTGCAGGATGCCGGAGATCGTCACCGCGCGCGGATTGATATGCGCGTCGATGCCGAGCGTCTTGGTGAAATCCTGGTAGCTCGGATCGTTGATCAGGACGAGGTTCTGCTTGCAGCCGAGCCGCTTGGCCATCACGCTGCCGAGAATGTTGATCTGGTCGTTGTTGGTCAGCGCGACGATGAGGTCGGCGTCCTGGATATCGGCCTGGAGCAGCATCTTCTGGTCGAGCGCCGAGCCATGCAGCACGACGGCATTGCGCAGCTTGTCGGCGATCGCGACGGCCCGCTCGCGGTCGCTCTCGATGATCTTCAGCCGCGTCTTCGCCTGGTAGTCCTCGATGGCTTTCGCGACGAAATAGCCGATATTGCCGCCGCCGGCGATGACGATGCGCGCGGCCTCCTGCTCCTCGTGGCCGAACAGCGCCAGCGTGCGCCGCACATGCTCCTTGTCGCAGACCACATAGGCGAGATCGCCCGAATGGAGCTGGTCGGTGGAATTGGGCACGAACAGCTTTCCGTTGGAAAAGATGCCGGTGACGGTGGCGTTGAGGTCGGGAAAGAGCTCGCTCAATTGCTTCAGCGGCGTCTCGACGACCGGGCAGTCCTCCATGCACTCGATCGCCACCATGACGATGCGGTCGTCGGCAAAGCGCACGACGTCGTTGGCGCCGGGGAAGGAGATGCGCCGCAGCACCATCTTGCCCACCTCGATTTCCGGCGAGATGGTGACGTCGATGGGCATGTCGTCGCGCGAATAGAGGTCGGAATATTCCGGCGCGAGATAGCTCTGGGAGCGGATGCGGGCGATCTTCGTCGGCACGTTGAACAGCGAATGGGCCACCTGGCAGGCGACCATGTTGATCTCGTCGAACAGCGTGACGGCGATCAGCATGTCGGCCTGGTCGGCGCCGGCCTTGGCCAGCACCTCCGGATGCGCGCCGTGGCCGACGACGCCGCTGACGTCGAGCGTTTCCGTGATGGCCGATATCAGCGAGGGCTGCGTATCGATCACCGAAACGTCGTTGCCCTCTTCCGACAGCCGTTCCGCAATACCGTAGCCGACGCGGCCGGCGCCGCAGATGATGACTTTCATGCCGTAAATTCCCTCAAGCCGCCCGGCGCTTATACGCCAAGCGACTTCAGTTTGCGATGGAGCGCGGAACGTTCCATGCCAACGAATTCGGCGGTGCGGGAAATGTTGCCGCCGAAGCGGTTGATCTGGGCGATGAGATAGTCGCGCTCGAACATCTCGCGCGCCTCGCGCAGCGGCAGCGTCATGATGTGCTGGTCGCCCTGCGTGGAGATCTTCGGCAGCATGTCGCCCACTTCCGTCGGCAGCATGTCGGCGCTGATCGGCGTGTCCGGGCCGTCGCTGCGGGCAAGGATCATCAGCCGCTCGATATTGTTGCGCAGCTGGCGGATGTTGCCCGGCCAGTCATGCGCCTGCAGCACGGCAAGCGCGTCGTCGCCGATCTTGCGGGCGCGGATGCCCGCCTGCTCGCTGACCTGGCGCATGAACATGTCGACGAGGAAGGGAATGTCCTCGCGCCGCTCGGCCAGCGGCGGCACGCGCACGGGCACGACGGCCAGCCGGTGATAGAGGTCTTCCCGGAAACCGCCCTCGGCGATCAGGCTTTCCAGATTGTAGGCGGTGGAGGAGATGATGCGCACATCCACCTTGACCCGCTTGGAGCCGCCGACACGCTCGAACTGCTGGTCCACGAGCACGCGAAGAATCTTGTTCTGCGTCTCGCGCGGCATCTCGCCGATCTCGTCGAGATAGAGGATGCCGCCATGCGCCTCCTCCAGCGCGCCGGTCTTGCGCGGCTGGCCGGGCGTGCCCTCGGTGCCGAACAGCGCGATCTCCATGCGTTCCGGCGTGATCGCCGCAGCATTGAGCACCACGAAGGGGCCGTTCGCGCGGCTCGACTTGCGGTGGATCATGCGCGCCACAAGCTCCTTGCCGGAGCCGGAGGGGCCGAGGATCATGATTCGGCTGTTGGTCGGCGAGACCTTCTCGATATTCTGGCGAAGCTGCGAGACGGCGACGGAGGTGCCGATCAGTTCCGCCGGATCGCCGGAGCGCTTCTTCAGTTCCGTCACCTCGCGGCGCAGCTTGGAATTCTCCAGCGCCCGCTCGGCGATGAGGATCAGCCGATCCGCCTTGAACGGCTTCTCGATGAAATCGTAGGCGCCGCGGCGGATCGCCGAGACGGCGGTCTCGATATTGCCGTGGCCGGAGATCATCACGACAGGCAGGTCCGGATGGCGGCTCTTGATCTCGTCGAGCAGCGCCAGGCCGTCGAGCTTGCTGCCCTGCATCCAGATGTCGAGGAAGACGAGGCGCGGCACGCGGTCGCTGATCGCCGCGAGCGCGCTGTCGCTGTCATAGGCGGTGCGCGTCTCGTGCCCCTCGTCCGAAAGGATGCCGGAGACGATCTCGCGGATGTCCTCCTCGTCGTCCACCACAAGAATATCAGACGCCATGGCTCACTTCCTTGTTCTTCTCGTCCGCATCGACGGCCACCGTTTCCTCGTAGGGCAGGATCACGCGGATCATCGCCCCGTGGCCGTTGTCGAAATCCGCGGGGGCATCGTGCAGTTCAAGCTGCCCGCCGTGGTCCTCGATGATCTTCTTCACGATGGCGAGGCCAAGCCCCGTGCCCTTCTCGCGCATCGTCATGTAGGGTTCGAGGATCCGGTGCCGGTTCTCCGTCGGCAATCCCTTGCCATTGTCGACGATGTCGACGACGAAGCGCCGCCCCGCATCGTCGGGCGTTGCGCGCACAAGAATCTTGCGCTCTTCGCGCGTCACTTCGGGCGGCAGCGCCTCGATCGCCTCCACCGCGTTCTTGATGAGGTTGCCGAAGGCCTGGCCGAGCATACGCGTGTCGAACAGCCCCAGGAGCGGCACCTCGCCGAGGTCCTTGCGGAAATCGACATGGGTATTGCCCATCTCGCGCAGGAACACCGCGTCCTTCAGGACATGGCGCAGGTCCGAACGCTCCTTCGTCGGCTTCGGCATGCGCGCGAAGGCGGAGAATTCGTCGACCATGCGGCCGATATCCTCGACCTGCCGCACGATCGTATCCGTACAC
The DNA here is from genome assembly GCA_946481465.1 of uncultured Shinella sp. Next base: position 5,430 of record CAMLOC010000087.1, read on the forward strand.
TGGTCGAAGACCGCGCGGTCCTCCGGGTCGATCTGCTTGCCGTAGCGGCGGCGGATGCGCTCGGCGGAAAGCTGGATCGGCGTCAGCGGGTTCTTGATCTCGTGCGCGATGCGCCGCGCCACGTCCGCCCAGGCGGTGGAGCGCTGCGCGATGACGAGATCGGTGATGTCGTCGATGGTGATGACGTAGGATTCCTTGGCGTCCTTCGCCTCCTCGCGCGTCACCTGCACGTTCAGCGTCCGCTCCTTGCCGCCGTGCATGATGTTGATCTGCTTGCGGTAATTGTTGCGGTGGCGGGTCGAGCCCTCGGCCAGCACCGCGGCGATCTCCGGCGCCACCTCGGTCAGCGGCTGGCCGATCAGGTCGTTGGCGTTGCGCCCGAGGAGGATCTCGGCGGAAAGGTTGGCGATGGTCATCCGCCCGTCCCCCTCCACGCCGATGACGGCCGCCGTCACGCCCGAGAGCACCGCCTCGATGAAGCGGCGACGGTGATCGACCTCGTCCTTGGCGTCGAGGATCTGCGCCTGCTGCGCGCGGATCTCGGCGATCATCTTGTTGAAGGTGCGCGAGAGGTTGCCGACGTCGCCGTCGACCGTGCGCACCGGCACGCTGACGTCGAGATTGCCCGAGGCAACGCTGTCGGCCGCGCCGATCAGCTGGCGGATCGGCCGCACGATGCGGTCGGCGACGGCGATCGCCGTCCAGATCGCGGCGAGCAGCACGATGAGGGCGAAGCCGAGATAGAGCACGCCGAAGGCGATCTGCAGCGTCGTGCGCCCGGCCTCCAGCGCCCGGTATTCCGCCGTGTTCTCCTCCATCAGCCGCATGGAGCGCATGACCTCGGGATCGACGGTGCGGATCGTGTAGAGGAAGGCGTTCGAGATATTGTCGAGCTTGATGATGGCGCCGACAAGATTGGTCGTGCCCGGCGGGATCAGCGTCGGCTGGCCGGCGGCGGACGCCTTCAGCGCGTCCTCCGGCACGGCCGGCAGCGGGTTCTCGATCTGGATGTTGGCCTGCAGGATGGTCGACCCGTCGGCGCGCAGCAGGAAGGCGCCGAGCATGCCGCGCCCGCGCGCCTGCCGCGTCATCAGGTCGACGAAACCCGTGCGGTCGAGGCTGTAGAGCTGGCGGTTGCGGTCGAGGTCGTTCGCCATCGAGGCCGTCTGGCCCTGGAGATAGCTGGCATTCTCCAGCACATAGGCCTGGGCCACGTTGAGCGAGGAGCTGACGATCGACTGGGTGCGGATGGAGAACCAGCGGTCGAGGCCGACATCGAGCGTGATGGAGGCGAAGATGGCGACGAGCACGGCCGGCGTGATCGCGACGATGGAGAACAGCGCCACGATGCGCACATGCAGGCGGGCGGCGGCGCGGCCGCGGCGGCGCGCGCGCAGCAGGCGCAGGATCTCGCGGCCGATCAGGAACATCAGGCCGACGATGAAGACCGCGTTGATCGCCGCCGAGGCGATGACGACATTGGCCTCCGGCTTGATCGGCGTCAGGCCGAGCAGGATGAAGAGCGAGATCGTCGCGGCAACGAGGGCGCCGCCGGCCAGCACCAGGCCGGGCAAGGCGAAGGAGGCGCGCCGGTCGCCGCCCGCTCCCTTTCCGTTCTCGCTCGAAAGCAGGCTCACGCCGTCCGTCATCTGCCGCATCGCTTCCCCGGCCGGGCATCCCGAAAGGCGCCGGCGTTCTTCTCGTGTTTTCCGGAGTAGCGCCGACCGCATGGGGTCGGCCGCATTCGCACCCGCATCCATGACGATCAGGCACGCAAACCTATTCGGCCGCAAACCCCTCTGTTACCCTCAAGCAACAGATTGTGGCCAAAATGCAACGCCTCCTGCCGTTAAGTCAAGCAGAGCGCGAACTTCTGTACACCGACACACCCAGTTCGCGAATTTTCTTGCGCAGCGTGTTGCGGTTGAGGCCGAGCAGGTCGGCGGCCTTGATCTGGTTGCCGCGCGTGGCGGTCAGGGCGGCGAGGATCAGCGGATATTCCACCTCGGCGAGCACGCGCTCGTAGAGCCCGGCCGGCGGCAGGCCGTCACCAAAACCCGCGAAATACTGCCGCATGTTCTCCTCTACCGCCTGGGAGATCGAGAGCGAGCCGCTGCGCACCACGGTTTTCTCGATCGGGCTGTCGGGGATATCGGCGCGCAGTTCCGTCTCGATGATCTCGCGGGTGATGATATCCTGCGGATAGAGCGCGGTGAGCCGGCGCACGACGTTTTCGAGCTCGCGCACATTGCCCGGCCAGGGATGCGCCTTCATCAGTTCCAGCGCCTCCTGGTCGAAGCGCTTGGCGTCGAGCCCTTCCTTCTCCGCCTGCTGCACGAAATGGCGCACGAGGTCCGGAATGTCCTCCGCCCGGTCGCGCAGCGGCGGCAGGCGCAGCGGCACGACGTTAAGGCGATAGTAGAGGTCTTCCCGGAAAAGCCCTTGATTTATCGACTGTTTCAAATCCTTGTTGGTCGCCGCGACGATGCGCACATCGGTGCGGATCGGCGTGCGGCCGCCGACGGTGGTGTATTCGCCCTGCTGGAGCACGCGCAGGAGGCGGGTCTGGGCGTCCATCGGCATGTCGCCAATCTCGTCGAGGAACAGCGTGCCGCCCTCCGCCTGCTCGAAACGGCCGGTCGAGCGGTTCTGCGCACCGGTAAAGGCGCCCTTCTCGTGGCCGAACAGTTCCGATTCGATGAGGTCGCGCGGGATCGCCGCCATGTTGATCGCCACGAACGGTCCGTTGCGGCGCTTGCCGTAGTCGTGCAGCGCGCGGGCCACCAGCTCCTTGCCGGTGCCCGATTCGCCGGTGATCATCAGCGTCAGATCCGTCTGCATCAGACGGGCGAGCACACGGTAGATCTCCTGCATCGCAGCCGAGCGGCCGACCAGCGGCATGCCGTCCTGCGTGTCGTCGTCGAGCCGCGCGGGCTTGCGCTTCGGCTCGGACAGCGCCCGGCCGATAATAGCGATCAGCTCGGTAAGGTCGAAGGGTTTCGGCAGATAGTCGTAGGCGCCCTTCTCCGAGGCCTTGATCGCCGTCATGAAGGTGTTTTGCGCGCTCATCACGAGCACCGGCAGGTCCGGCCTTGCCTTCTTGATGCGCGGCAGGAGGTCGAAGGCGTTCTCGTCCGGCATCACCACGTCGGTGACGACGATATCGCCCTCGCCGGCGGCGATCCAGCGCCACAGGGTCGCCGCATTGGAGGTGATGCGCACGTCATAGCCCGCGCGGCTGAGAGCCTGGTTGAGAACCGTGCGGATCGCGGCATCGTCATCGGCAACGAGGACTGTGGCGCCTGTCATCAATCATGTCCTTTGGTCTTGGGAAAGTCGTCGTCTTCGCTGACGCCGCGGGAGGCCGGCATCAGCACGCGGAAAGTGGTCCGGGAGCCCTGGCTGTCGCATTCGACGATGCCGCCATGCCCGCCGATGATCTTGGCGACCAGCGCGAGGCCGAGGCCCGAGCCGTTGGTCTTGGTGGTGATGAAGGGGTCGAAGAGATGCGGCAGGAGGTCCGCCGGCACGCCCGGCCCGTTGTCGTGCACGCAGAATTCGAGCGGCAGCGAGATTTTTTCCCGCGTGCCGGCGACGGAGAGGCGGATGCCGGGGCGATAGGCGGTCGTCAGCAGGATCTCGCCGTCCGGCCGGTCGCCGATCGCCTCGGAAGCGTTCTTGATGAGGTTGAGGAACACCTGCACCAGCTGGTCGCGATTGGCGAAGACCGGCGGCAGCGACGGGTCGTAGAGCTCGGATATCTTGATGTTGCGCGCGAACCCCGCCTTGGCGACGATCTTCACATGGTCGAGCACGGAATGGATGTTGAGCGGCACGCGGTCCACCGGCCGTTCGTCGGAAAACACCTCCATGCGATCGACCAGCGAGACGATGCGGTCCGTCTCGTCGCAGATGAGCCGCGTCAGCGCCC
>CAMLOC010000088.1 GCA_946481465.1 uncultured Shinella sp.
CCTCCAACCTGATCGAGTTCCAGTTGCTGTTCGGCCTGCTGGTCGGCATATCGACGGCCGCCGTCTTCGCGCCGATGATGGCGGCCGTCACCGGCTGGTTCGAGACGCAGCGCAGCCTCGCCGTGTCGCTGGTCTCGGCCGGCATGGGCATGGCGCCGATGACCATGGCGCCGCTCGCCGCCTGGCTGATCACCAACAATGACTGGCGCACCTCCATGCTGATCATTGCCGGCGTCGCCGCCGCGCTGATGATCCCGGCGGCGCTTATGGTGCGCCGCCCGCCGGCGCTGGAGCACGCCGCCGCCGACATGGGCGGCGTCCCCGCCGACGCCGCGCCCGACATGACGGTGCGCCAGGCGGTGCGCTCGCCGCAGTTCATCGTGCTGATGCTGGCGAACTTCTTCTGCTGCGCCACCCATTCCGGGCCGATCTTCCACACGGTGAGCTATGCCATCACCTGCGGCATCCCGATGATCGCCGCCGTCTCGATCTACAGCATCGAGGGGCTTGCCGGCATGGGCGGCCGCATCGCCTTCGGCCTTCTCGGCGACCGGTTCGGCGCCAAGCACATCCTGGTGCTCGGCCTCTTCGCGCAGGCCTTCGGCGCGCTCGCCTATGTCTTCACCGGCGGGCTTGCCTCCTTCTATGTCGTGGCGGGCCTGTTCGGCTTCATCTATGCCGGCGTCATGCCGCTCTATGCGGTGATCGCGCGGGAGAATTTTCCGCTGCGCATGATGGGCACCGTCATCGGCGGCACGGCCATGGCCGGCAGCCTCGGCATGGCGCTGGGGCCGGTGGCGGGCGGGATGATCTACGATACCTTTGCCAGCTACACTTGGCTTTATGTCGGCTCCTGGGGCATCGGCCTCGGCGCCTTCCTGATCGCCATGACCTTCAAGCCGGTGCCGCAGCCGCGCGAAGCGCCGGTGGCGGCGTAAACCGGCCCGGCGAGGGCCTCTCACAAGCGCCGGCCCCGCCGTCAGGCGGCGCCGGCCGGGTCTCCGATCGGCATCAGCGCCGGCTTTGTTGCCTGCTCGCGCCGAACCTTCTCGTCCTCGGTCTCCGGCTCGGCGGTGGTGTCCTCGGGTTCCGCGTCGTTCCGGGGCTTTTCCTCACCCGGGGAAGGGCGCTTCGGGTCGTCTTGCGCGCGTGGGTTCGTCATGGTCGATCTCCTCAGAAATTCAGGAACTGCGCCGGGTTCTGGCGGGCGCGCATCAACAGGTCCAGCTCCCGCTTGGACGGGCCGAACTTGTCGTAGAGGCGCTTGGCCTCGTGCAGCGGCAGGTCGTAGGCCGCGCGAAAGGTTTCTACCGTGTAGCGTTCCCCCGACAGCCTGCGGTGGTCGGGAAAGAGCTTGGATTGGTCCGGCATAGGGATCACGCCTAATCGTCAGGGACAGGGCCTCAACCGGCAAGGGGGGCGATTGTTCCCGCGCGGGCTGGAAAAAATCGGGCGGGCCTCGGCCGGTCCGGCAGGCGCGGAAACTGCCAAAGGAAGCCACTCCCATCAGGCGGGATGTGTCCGACGTAGATTGTATACTGAACTATCCGGAAAATTGTATCGTTCGCGGAAATCGCCGACGCGGCTGGGCCTTTTCCGGCATGGCACGCGCATCTGAAGGCGGCGGAAGCGGCGGTTCATGTCCAATATACATGGCTTCATGCCCATTGTACATTGATGATCATGCTGGATTGTCGACATTCACCGTCTGAAACTGTTGATGATGATCTTTTTGCATTGTACACAATAATTGCGATCAAGGAGGTCGTGATGGGGTGGCGCTGCTGGAGGGCGCGCCGGCCGCATCCAACAACACCCAATGGGAGGGGAAGTATGAAGCAGGCACTTCTTTCGATCTGCGCGGCCGCGCTCGGGCTGGCCATGGCCGGCCAGGCTTCTGCGGCGAACACGCTCGAAACCGTCAAGGCGCGGGGCAAGCTGGTCTGCGGCGTCTCGCTGGCGACGCCGGGTTTCGCGGCGCCCGACGACAAGGGCCGCATGCAGGGCTTCGACGCGGATATCTGCCGCTCGATCGCCGCCGCGGTCTTCGGCGACGGCGACAAGGTCGAGTTCGTCCCGACCAATATCAACACGCGCTTCCAGGCGCTGCAGTCCGGCGAGATCGACGTCCTGTCGCGCCAGACGACCCACACCTTCTCGCGCGACGCTTCGCTCGGCCTCGATTTCGGCCCGACGGTCTTCTATGACGGCCAGGGCCTGATGGTGCCGAAGTCGCTCGGCGTCACCAGCGCCAAGGAACTGACGGAAGCGGCGATCTGCACCCTGCCGGGCACCACGACGGCGCAGAACATTTCCGACTTCTTCCGCGCCATCAACGGCAAGTTCGAACTGGTCGTCTTCGAAAGCCCGGACGAGAACCGCGCGGCCTTCTATTCCGGCCGCTGCGAGGCGATCACCTCCGACCGTTCCGACCTCGCCTCGATCCGCGCCGTCGCCAACAACCCGGACGACTACGTGGTCCTGCCGGAAACCATTTCCAAGGAGCCGCTGGCGCCGGCCTTCCGCCAGAACGATTCCAACTGGGGCGACATCGTTTCCTGGTCGGTCTGGCTGCTGATGGCCGCCGAGGAGAAGGGCATCACCCAGGCGAATGTCGACGAGAAGCTGAAGAGCGAGGATCCGGACGTGCAGCGCATGCTCGGCGCCACGGAAGAGCTCGGCAAGATGCTCGGCCTCGACAACAAGTGGGGCTACAACATCATCAAGAGCGTCGGCAACTATGGCGAAGTGTTCGAGCGCAATGTCGGCGAGGGCACCAAGCTCGGCTTGACGCGCGGTCCCAATTCGCTGTGGAACGCCGGCGGCCTGATCTATTCGCCGCCGATCCGCTGATCGCTTCCGGGCGATCGACCGGGCGCGCGCATGGCGGTGCGCGCGCCCTTCCGCTTTCGATCTTTCGCGGTGGGGATCCATGGCTTTCCTGCACGACATGCGCTTTCGCGCCTTCTTCTACCAGGTCGTCGCGATCGGCGCCGTGATCCTCGTCGGCTGGACGATGTTCTCGACGGCGAGCGGCAACCTCGCCAAGCAGAACATCGCGACCGGCTTCGATTTCCTCTCGCGGCCCGCCGGCTTCGTCATCACCGAGGCGGCCATCGCCTTCGAGGCGACCGATACAGTCGGCCGCGCCATCCTCGTCGGCATCGCCAATACGGTGAAGGTGTCGCTGCTCGCCGCCGTCTTCGGCACGCTCCTCGGCCTTGCCGTGGGCATCGCGCGCATGTCGCGCAATCCGCTGCTGGCGCGCCTTGCGCTCGTCTATGTCGAGCTTCTGCGCAACGTGCCGCTGCTGCTCTACCTCTTTCTGTGGTATTCGCTGATCATCCTCGTCCTGCCGCCGGTCAAGCAGGCGTTGAACCTCCTGCCGGGCGTCTATCTCTCCAACAGCGGCCTCGTCGTGCCGGCGGCCCTGGTCGAAAGCGGCGGTGGCGCGCTGCTTGCCTGTCTTCTCGGCGGCGCCGTCGCGGCATTTGTCATCCGCCGGGTTTCCACGCGCAAGCGTGTCGCGACGGGCCGGTCGAACCACGGCGGGCTGGTCGCGCTGGCCGTGCTCGTCGTGCCGGTCCTCGCGCTCTGGCTTTCCGGCGCCATCGGCATCGCCTGGGATTTCCCGACGGCCGGAAAATTCCGCCTGACGGGCGGGCTGCATGTGCGGCCGGAATTCGTGGCGCTGCTCTTCGGGCTTGCGCTCAGCGTCTCGGCCAATGTCGCCGAGATCGTGCGCGCCGGCATCCAGGCGGTGAACAAGGGGCAGTGGGAGGCGGCGGCAGCGCTCGGCCTTGCGCGCGGCAAGACCATGCGGCTCGTCGTGCTGCCGCAGGCGCTGCGCATCATCATCCCGCCGCTCACCAACACCTATCTCACTGTTTTCAAGAACAGTTCGCTCGCCATCGCCATCGGCTATCCGGACCTCGTCATGGTCTCCAACACGGTGATGAACCAGACCGGCCAGGCGATCGAGACGATCGCGATCTTCATGGGCGTCTACCTCGCCCTGTCGATCGCCATCTCGCTGCTGATGAACTGGTACAACGCGCATGTCGCGCTGAAGGAGCGCTGATATGGCCGACGTCCAGTCCCTTGCCCTGGTGCCGCCGCAGCCGGCACCGACCGCCCCGCGCCTCGGCAGGTTCTCCGCCTATTTCGGCACGCCCGGCAACACGGTCGTCAGCGTGCTGTCCATCGCCGCCATCGTGTTCATCGCCAAGCTCGCCTTCGGCTGGCTGGTGGTCGATGCGGTGTTTTCCGGCAACGGCGAGGCGTGCAAGGCGGCAAGCGGCGCCTGCTGGCCGTTCGTGGCGCAAAAGCTGCGCTACATGCTGTTCGGCTTCTATCCCTATGACGAACAGTGGCGGCCGATGCTGGCGCTGCTGCTGCTCTTCGCCGCCTTCCTCTTTTCCATGATGCCGCGCTTCTGGAGCCGGGGCCTGCTTCTCGGCTGGATCCTCGTCGTCCTGCCGGTGCTCTACATCCTCATGGCCGGCGGCGTTTTCGGCCTCACGCCCGTCGCGACAACGAGTTGGGGCGGCCTGCCGCTTTCCTTCATGCTTTCCTTCGTCGGGCTGACGCTCGCCCTGCCGCTCGGCATCGTGCTGGCGCTGGCGCGCGCCTCCAACCTGCCGGCGATCCGGGTTCTTGCCGTCGGTTTCATCGAGATCGTGCGCGGCGTGCCGCTGATCAGCATCCTCTTCATGGCGACGGTCATGCTGCCGCTCTTCATGCCCGAGGGCGTCACCATCGACAAATTGCTGCGCGCGCAGGTGGCGATCATTCTCTTCGCCTCCGCCTATATCGCCGAGATCGTGCGCGGCGGCCTGCAGGACGTGCCCGCCGGGCAATACGAGGCGGGGTCCTCGCTCGGGCTGCACTACTGGCAGGTCATGCGCAAGATCGTGCTGCCGCAGGCGCTGAAGAAGGTCATCCCGCCGATGGTCGGCCTGTTCATCGGCTTCTTCCAGGATACGACGCTCGTCACCATCGTCGGCCTCGTCGATTTCCTCGATACGGTGCGCTCGGCCATCCGCGATCCGGAATGGCAGGGCATCGCCGTGCTGGAAGGCTACCTCGTCGCCGCCGCCGTCTACTTCACCTTCAGCGCCCTGATGGGCGCCTACAGCCGCTTCCTCGAAAAACATTTCCGGACGACCCATGCCTGATACGATCACCGTCATCCGCAACGCCCATACCGTCGTCGCCCACGATGCGGCCCGCGGCGGCCATGCCTATCTCCACGACGCCGACGTCGCCTTCGATGCGGCCGGCTTCGTCCATGTCGGCGGGCGCTACGAAGGGCCGTTCGGCGAGGAAATCTCCGGCCGCGACCGCATGGTCATGCCGGGCCTCGTCAACGTGCATTGCCATTCCGGCGAGGAGCCGATCTCGAAAAGCCTGTTCGAGGATGCCGGCACGGCGGCGCTCTGGGGTCAGGCGATGTACGAATATTCGACGCTGATCGAGATTGGCGACGACGCGGTCGAGGCCGCGCTCACCGTCATGCTCGGCGATCTCCTGCGCAGCGGTGTCACCACCTTCGTCGATATTGCCGGTCCGCATGCCTGCTGGCTGCCGACATTGGCGAAGAGCGGTGTGCGCGCCTATGTCGCCCCCGGCTTCCGCGAGGCGGCCTGGCATGTCGAAGACAGCCACCGGCTCGATTTCCGCTGGGACGGCGCGCGCGGCCGCGAGGCCTTCGCCCGGGCGCTGGAGACGGTCGATGCCGCCTGCGCGCATCCTTCGGGCCGGCTCGGCGGCATCGTTGCCCCGGCGCAGGTCGAGACCTGCTCGCCGGACCTGCTGCAGGCGGCGGCGGAGGCGGCGCGCAGCCGCGGCGTGCCGATCACCGTGCATGCCGCGCAGACCATGGCCGAGCACGAGGAGCTCATGCGCCGTCACGGCCTCACCGCCGTCGCCTATCTCGAAAGCCTCGGTCTTCTCGGGCCGGACCTCATCCTCGGGCACTGCATCTTCATCGACAGCCATGCCTGGACGCGCCAGCGCACGGCGATGGATCTCGAGCGGCTCGCCGCCAGCAGGACAAGCGTCGCCCATTGCCCGGTCACCTTCTCGCGCAGCGGCATGGTGCTGCAATCGCTCGGCCGCTACCGGCAGGCGGGCGTCAATGTGGCGATCGGCACGGACAGCTACCCGTTCAATATGCTGGAGGAGATGCGCATGGCGATGATCTGCGCCCGCATCGCCGGCGGTTCGGTCTTCGACGTCGATACGGCCGCGGTCTTCGAGGCGGCGACACTCTCTGGCGCGAGAGCGCTCGGGCGCAGCGACATCGGCCGCATCGCCAGGGGTGCGAAGGCGGATTTCTCGCTGGTCGATCTGAAGCATCCCGGCATGCAGCCGCTCTACGATCCCTTGCGCAACCTCCTGCATTGCGCCGCAGAGCGTGCGGTTGCCGCCGTCTATGTCGACGGCGCCTGCGTCATGCGGGAAGACCGCCCGACGCTGGTCGACTATGACGGCGCGCTGGCGGAGTTGCAGGCGGTGCAGGACTTCGCGGTGCGCCGCCTTGAGGCGAACGACCCGCGCGGCCGGTCCGCCGCGACGCTCGCGCCGCTGTCGCTGCCGGTCCTGTCCTGAGGCGAGAGCGGCCGCCTATCCGTGGCGCTGCGGATCGCCAAGGCGCGGGCGAGGCCCTATGATGGTCCTTCCGACCCTCGACACGGCCTCATCCCGCATGCGCGCACGCCCGACCTTTCCCCGTTCCTCGGCCGCCCTTGCCGGCGGCTGGCTGCTGCTCGTCGCCGCCTTCGGCCTCTATTCGGCGGAAAGCCACCGGCAGGCGCTGGAACTGGAGGTCTCCGAGAGCGGCCGCGCGCTGCAAAGGGCGATCTCGCAGCGCGTCGCCCAGCATGACGCCCACCTGACGAGCCTCAGCGCCCTGGGGCTCGCGCAGGCGCAGCCGTCGGAGGATTTCGATCTCGTCGCCAAATCCATCCTGCGCTTCTACCCGCGCATCGTCGCCATCGATCTCATCCGCCTCCAGCCGGCGGGCGTGGTGAGTTCCGCCACATCGGCCGACGGCTCGACATCCGATCCCGGGAAGGTTTCCAAAGCCGTGGCGGCGCTGACCCCCGGCAAGGCCGTCTACGGCGCGGATGCGCGGCCCGGCCATTACCGCCTGATGAAGCGCATGAACGACACGATGGCCGTCAGCCTCGATATCGACGGGGCGAGGCTGGTCGAGGACGGGGAACTGCCGCGCTGGGCGCTGCTCGGGCTGGCGACGGGGGAGGGCAGGCTGTTGGAGATGGGGGCGGCGCAGCCCGCCGATTCGCGTTTCCTTTCCCGCACCATCCGTTTCGAGGCGCCGATCGCCAGCGCCACGCAGCCGCTCAGCCTGTCGCTGCAACGGCATGTCACGCTCGCCGCGCTGCTTCCGCCGCTGCCGCTCGCCCTCTTCGCCGCCGTCTCGCTGGCCGGGCTTGTGCTCGTGCGCTCGCTGCTCGGCCACCGGCGGGAGGCGGCGCTGGCGCGCGAGGCGGCGGAGGCGGCCGCGCGGCGCGAGGCGCTGCGCCAGCACGAAACGAAGCTCGCCCATGCGCTGCGCATCAACAGCATGGGCGAGATGGCCTCGGGCATCGCCCATGAACTGACCCAGCCGCTGACGGCGCTGCTCAGCCAGAGCCAGGCGGGCCGGCGCCTCGCTGCGGCCGCCGGGCTCACGGACTCGCCGGTCGACGGGGTGCTTGCCGCCAATGTGCTTCAGGCCAAACGGGCGGCCGATATCCTGGTGCGCCTGCGCGCCTATGTCGGCAGAAGCGCGCCGGAGGCCGGCGTGCACGATCTTTCCCGCCACGTCGCCGATATCGTCGCCCTGTCGCGCATCGATCTCGACCGGCGCGGCATCGCGCTCGATATCGACCTGCCGGAGGGTCCCGCGCCGGCGCGGGTCGATCCGGTGGAGATCGAGCAGGTCATCCACAACCTCGTCCGCAACGCCGCCGACGCGGTGGGCGAGGCGGGGCGGCCGGACGGGCGGGTGCGCGTGGCGCTGGCGCGGGAGGCGGCGGGCTATGCGATCCGCGTCAGCGACAACGGCACCGGCATCGCGCCGGATATCCTGCCGCGGCTGTTCGAGCCGTTCTTCTCCGGCAAGCCGGACGGCATGGGGCTCGGGCTCAGCCTGTGCGAAAGCATCGTCGAGCGCTTCGACGGCAGCATTTCGGCGGAGAACGGGACGGCGGGCGGTGCGGTCTTCACCGTGCGGCTGCCGGCGGCGGACGGTATCGGGGAACGCGAGGAGGCCGCGGAATGACCATGGCGCCGGTCTATCTGGTCGATGACGACGAGGGGGTGCGCAGCGCGCTGTCACTGCTGCTCGGCACCTACGGCATCCGCATCGAGACCTTCGGCGATCCTGCCGCCTTCCTTGCCCGTGCGCCAAAACTCAAGCCCGGCGTGTTGCTGCTCGACCTGCGCATGCCGGCGATCACCGGCCTGCAACTGCACGAAAAACTCGCCGCCGTGGGCTGCGACTGGCCGACGATCATCTGCACCGGCCATGGCGATGTGCATGCCTGCCGCCGCGCCTTCAAGGCCGGCGTCGTGGACTTCCTCACCAAGCCCATCGACGAGCAGGTGCTGGTCGAGGCGCTGCAGCAGGCCTCCGGCGCGCTCGACGTGCATGCGGAGCGGGCCGAGGCGGCAAGGCTGGTGGCGCAGCTCACCGAGCGCGAGCGCGAGGTGCTGGACATGGTGGCGCGCGGCTGGGCGACAAAGGAGATCGCCGAGGCGCTGCAGGTGTCGCCCCGCACGGTCGACACGCACCGCGCTAACATCGCCCAGAAACTCGGCACGACCTCGGTCGCGGAATTCGCGCGCCTTTCGCTGATCGGGCAGGCTCCGTAGTCCTACCGACCTCGCTCCGTCCGTCCACCGATACCGCAAAAGCCGGAAATCTCCGAAAAGAGGGACGTCGCCGCCGGGAAGACCGGGCGGCCCCAGATGGAGACAGACATGAAGACCTTCGTTGCCGCCGCCTTTGCCGCCCTCACGCTTGCCGGCGCCGCCCAGGCTGAAATCCTCACCGAGCGCAACATGCCGCTCGACATCGCCGTCGAGGCGGCCGGCGCCGCCGTGAAGGCCTGCGCCGCCAAGAAGTTCAACGTATCGGTCGCCGTCGTCGACCGCGCCGGCGACGCCCGCGCCGTGCTGCGTGCCGATCGCGCCGGCCCGCATACGCTCGACAGCGCCATTCGCAAGGC
>CAMLOC010000089.1 GCA_946481465.1 uncultured Shinella sp.
CGACAGCCCCGCCGGCATCGAGCGTGGCGCGACGCTGGCCATGCGCCATGCGGATATCGCCATCGTCGTAACCAACCCGGAAGTCTCGTCGGTGCGCGATTCCGATCGCATCATCGGCCTGCTCGATTCCAAGACGCTCAAGGCCGAGAACGGCGAGCGCATGGAAAAGCACCTGCTGCTCACCCGCTACGATCCCACGCGCGCCGAGCGCGGCGACATGCTGAAGGTCGACGACGTCCTGGAAATCCTCTCGATCCCGCTGCTCGGCATCATCCCCGAGAGCATGGACGTGCTGCGCGCCTCCAACGTCGGCGCCCCGGTGACGCTCGCCGACGGACGCTCGGCCCCGGCGCTCGCCTATTTCGAAGCGACGCGCCGTCTCAAGGGCGAAAACCTGCCCGTCACCATTCCCGGCGACAAGCGCTCGTTCCTCGGCAAAATCTTCGGAAGGAAGGCGGCATGAACCTGTTCCGTTTCTTCTCCCGCGCCCAGTCGGCGCCGGCAGCGCGCGAGCGCCTGCAGGTGCTGCTCGCCCATGAGCGGGCCGCCACCGGCGACAGCGATCTCGTCAACAAGCTGCGCGACGAGATCCTGAAGGCGATCTCCAAGCACATGCAGGTGGACGACGAGAAGGTCTCCATCAAGATGGAACGCGGCGCGCAGGTCTCGACGCTCGCCGTGGACATCGAAATCCCCTTCGACGCCGGCAAGAAGGCGGCGTAAGGCCGCTCCCGGCAAGATCAGATGAACGCCCGGCGAAAGCCGGGCGTTCGCCGTTTCAGGTATCGCTTGCCGAGACGTAGAGCGCGGCGAGCGCCTCGAAGCCGGCCTGGTCTTCCGCCGTGAACCGGCCGGGCGACGGGCTGTCGAGATCGAGGACGCCGAACACGACGCCGTCGCGCACGAGCGGCGTGACGAGCTCGGAGCGCGAGGCGGCGTCACAGGCGATGTGTCCCGGAAAGGCATGCACATCCGGCACGAGCTGGCTTTTCCCCTCCGCCACGGCGGCACCGCAGACGCCCTTGCCGACCGGAATGCGCACGCAGGCGACCTTGCCCTGGAACGGGCCGAGCACCAGTTCCTGCGGGCCTTTGAGGAAGTAGAAGCCCGCCCAGTTGAGATCATCGACCGCGTCGTAGATCAATGCGGAAAGGTTCGCGGCATTGGCGATGGCGTCGCGCTCGCCCTGCAGCAGCCCCTCGGCTTGGGCGAGCAGTTCGCGGTAGAAGGCGGGCTTGTCCACCGCCTCGATTTTCCGGATCTCATGCATGGTCGTCCTCGTGGAACACGGTTTTGATGGGAGATGTCGATAGACCCGGACACGCGCTCTGGCAAGGACGACGACAGGGCCCCTGGCCGCCCGCCGACGCGCATCAAGACGTCGGGGAGGAAGACCGGGGCGCCTCTTGCGGATGCCGGCTGTAATACGCCTGTCATGTGGGCTTCTTATCGCAGGGCGGCAACGCACCGCTCAAAGAGAGATCCTCCCATGCGTAAAATCCTCCTCGCCCTCGCCTCCGCCACGATGCTTTCAGGCGCCGCCGAAGCGGCGACCGTCTACCCGCTCGACCGCGCGACGATCCTCGTCGGCTCGCCCTTCGACTTCAAGGTCGAGTTCGACGCCGTCGTGAAGCCGGAAGACGTGAAGATCACCGTCAACGGCCAGGACTATGAAGCCGTCTTCGGCAAGCAAGCCGAATTCGTCGCCGAAGAAAAAGGCGCCGAGGACAAGGTGCTCGGCTCGGCGCTCATCCTGCGCGGCCTGACCATCGCCGCGGCAGGCGCCTACAAGGTCGAGGTCTCCGCCGGCGGCGAGGCCAGGTCGGTCGCCTGGGACGTCTACGAGACGGCCGCCGAACCGAAGGCGAAGAACATCATCTTCATGATCGCCGACGGCCTTTCCGTCGCGCATCGCACGGGCGCGCGCATCATGTCCAAGGGCATGACCGAGGGTAAGGCGAACGGTCGCCTCGCCATGGACGACATCCCGCCCGTCGCCTTCATCGGCACGTCCTCCACGCATTCGATCGCGACGGACAGCGCCAACACGGCATCGGCCTACATGACCGGCCACAAGTCGCGCGTCAACGCGCTCGGCGTCTATGCCGACCGCACGCCGGAAAGCCTCGACGACCCGAAGGTCGAGACCATTGCCGAGGCCCTGCGCCGCACCGGCAAGAAGTCCGTCGGCATCGTGACGACGTCGGAAATCGAGGACGCCACCCCGGCCGCGCTCGTCTCCCACACCCGCAAGCGCGCCGACAAGGCCGAGATCGTCGGCATGATGTTCGACGTCAAGCCGGACGTGCTGTTCGGCGGCGGCTCGGCCTATTTCCTCGGCAAGGGCGTTCCGGGCTCCAAGCGCAAGGACGACAAGGACTATATCGCCGAGTTCAAGAATGCCGGCTATGCGCTCGCCACCGACAAGACGGAACTGGCCGCCGCGGCCGGCTCGAACCAGGAGAAGCTGCTCGGCCTCTTCCACACCGGCAACATGGACGTGACGCTCGACCGTGAGTTCCTCAAGAAGGGCACCGTCGAGAAGTTCCCGAACCAGCCGGGCCTCGTCGACATGACCAAGGCAGCGCTCGACAAGCTCTCGAAGAACCCGGAAGGCTTCTTCCTGATGGTCGAGGCCGCCTCGGTCGACAAGATGAGCCACCCGCTCGACTGGGATCGCGCGCTCGTCGAGACGATCGAGTTCGACAAGGCCATCGCCGTCGCCCGTGAATTCGCCGACAGGAACCCCGACACGCTGATCGTCGTGACGGGCGACCACACGCACGGCGTCGCCATCATCGGCACGGTCGACGACGACAAGCCGGGCACGGAAATGCGCGAGAAGGTCGGCACCTATGACAATGCCGGCTTCCCGAACTACGAGGACAAGGACGGCGACGGCTATCCGGACCGCGTCGACGTTTCGCGCCGCCTGTTCATGGCCGCCAACAACGGCCCGGACCACTATGAAACCTTCCGTCCGAAGCTCGACGGCGCGTTCGTTCCGGCCGTGCAGAACGAGGCGAAGGAATACGTCGCCAACGAAGCCTACAAGGATGTTCCCGGCGCCGTCTTCGTACAGGGCAACATTCCGAAGGACGAGGACAGCGGCGTGCACGCCGTCGACGACATCGTGCTTCAGGCGACCGGCCCCGGCTCGGAAGGCTTCCGCGGCTACATGGAACAGAGCGACGTCTACCGCGTGCTCGCCGATGCCTTCGCCCTCGGCGCGGCCGGGAAGTAAGGCCTTGCCAGGTGACGGGCGGCTCTGCGCCGCCCGTCCACAACCCCGCGCATGAAGAAGGAAGCATGGTCATGACGGATGCCCCCCGCACGTTGCTAACCCGGCGGTGGATGCTCTCCGCCCTTGCGGCCCTGCCCGCGCTTTCGCCCGCCCGCCCGGCGCTGGCCGACGAAAGGCTTGGCTTCGGCGAACTCTACAAGAGCTTCGGCGTGCTCGGCCTGGAATTCTCCGACAAGGTGAAGCGGCTGAACGGCCGGGACGTCACCGTCAAGGGCTTCATGGCTCCGCCGCTGAAGGCCGAAGCCGATTTCTTCGTGCTGACGGAGATCCCCATGTCGCTCTGCCCGTTCTGCTCCTCGGATGCGGACTGGCCGGACAACATCCTCGTCGTCTATCTCGCCGAAAGGCAGACCTTCGTGCAGTACAACGCGCCGATCGAGGCGCATGGCGCGCTGGAATACGGCGCCTGGACCGATCCGCAGACCGGCTTCCGCAGCCAGTTGCGGCTGCGCGACGCCGCGTTCGATACGGTGTGACCATGCTGGCGCTCGAAATCTCCGGGCTGGAAATGCGTTTTCCCGGCCTTGCCGCGCCGGTGCTCTCCATTCCCCGCCTGCACCTTCCCGCGGGCGGCCAGCTCGCCGTCACCGGCGCCTCGGGCTCGGGCAAGAGCACGCTGGTCAATGCCGTCACCGGGCTCGAAACCGCGACAAGCGGCTCCGTCTCATGGGGCACGACCGATCTCGGTTCCCTTTCCACCGGCAGGCGCGATGCCTTTCGTGCCGCCCATATCGGCCTCGTGATGCAGGACTTTCACCTCTTTCCCGGGCTTTCGGCCTTCGAGAACGTCGTGTTGCCGGTGCGGCTTTCCCGTCGCCTGGCGCAGGCCGAGCGCGACCGCGCGCTTCACCTCCTCGAAGCGACCGGCATCGCCCGCGCCGGCCAGCCCGTGGAAACGCTGTCGCGCGGCGAAATGCAGCGCGTCGCGGTGGCGCGCGCGCTGCTTTGCCGGCCCGGCGTCATCGTCGCGGACGAGCCCACCGCCAGCCTCGACCGCCGCACCGGCGAGGAGGTGGCCGAACTGATCGTCCGCCTCGCCCGGCAGGACGGCGCGACGCTCGTCGTCGTCACCCACGATCCCGTTCTCATGGAGCGGCTCGACCGGCGCATCGTCCTCGACGGCGGCCGCATCGCCGGAGACAGCCTGGAGGCGAAAGCCGCATGATCCGCTTCATCCTCGCCGACCTCGGCCGCTTCAAGGCCGGCGCGCTCGCCGTGATCGTGCTGATCGCGCTTTCCGTCGCGCTCAGCGTCACCGTCACCCTGCAGGAACGCGCCGTCCGGCTCGGTAGCGCCCGCGCCGCCGAAAAGTTCGATCTCCTGATCGGCGCGGCCGGAAGCGAGACGCAGCTTGCCCTCTCCGCGGTATTCCTCCAGCCCTCCCCGCTGCCGCTGATGTCCGGCGGCGTGCTGGCAAGGCTGTCCGAAGACCCGCGCGTCGATTTCGCCGCCCCCGTCGGCTTCGGTGATTCCGCCGATGGCCATCCCGTCGTCGGCACCACCACCGGGCTCGTCGCCGCGCTTTCCCCCACCCTTGCCGAGGGCAGCGTCTTCGCGCATCTCGGCGAGGCCGTCATCGGCGCGGATGTGCGAAAGCGGATCGGCGGGGAGATCAAGCCGATGCACGGCGCGGCCGACGAAGGCGGCCACACCCATACGCAGGTCGTCTACAGGGTGACGGGTCGCATGGCGCCCACCGGCACCGCCTGGGACCGGGCGATCCTCGTCCCCATCCGCACGGTCTGGCAGCTGCATGGAATGGCAGCGCACGAGGACGCCGAGCATGACCACGATCACGACCATGCGCATGAAGCGCATGTCGAGGCGGACGCGGCGATAGACGAGCATTTCGATGCCGCAACGCCCGGCATTCCGGCCGTCTTCGTCAAGCCCCGGACCATCGCCGACGCCTACCGCCTTCGCCAGGAATACCGCGGCGAGACGACGCTTGCCATCTTTCCCGCCGAGGTCCTGACGCGCCTCTACGCTACGCTCGGCGATGCGCGCAGCCTGCTGCTCGCCATCGCGATCGGCACGCAGGGCATCGTCATCGCCGCGGTGCTGCTCGTGACCGTCATGCATGTCGGCACGCGCCGACGGCAGATCGGCGCGCTGCGTGCCTTCGGTGCGCCGCGGCGCGCGATCGTCGCCATCGTCTGGGGCGAGCTTCTCCTGCTGTTCTTCGCCGGCTTCGTGCTCGGCCTTGCCATCGGCTACGGTGCGGCCCGGCTCCTGTCGGCCACCCTCGCCGCGACGACCGCCATCCGCATGCCGGTGGAGTTCGCGCGGGAAGACCTGTCGCTCGGCCTCTGGTTTGTCGCGCTCGCCGCGCTGGTCTCGATCCTGCCGGCGCTTTCGACGCTTCGCCTGAGCCCGGCGCAGGCGCTGAGAAGCTGACCTGCGATCCCCGCCGTCCGGGTCCGGCGAGCACGGCGACGCGTCGGTGCCTCTACCAGCGGAGCCAGCGGTGGCCGGAAAGGGCGCCAACCCCCGTCATGAGGGCGATGGCAAGGGAGTACCAGGTCGCGAGGAAGAGCGGGCTGTCGTCCGGGCAATGCCAGGCATAGATCGCCGCGGCCATCGCGCCGGCGGCAAACCCGGCGGCGGCGCCCGCGGCCGCAGGGTTTGCGGGAGCGCCTTTCTTCAACGCCCAGAACAGGCCTGCGAAGGGCGCCAGCGACAGGGTGGGGACGAAGAACAGGCAGAACAGGGCGTTGCGGCCCACAAGGCTCGCCCGCCAGGAATCGGCGGGCAGCACGAAAAGCTCGGTGACGACCGCGGCAACGACCATCACAGCCGGCACGGCAAGCAGGAGGGCGGGAAAGCGCGTCTCGTCTCCCGGCCGGCCGATGCGCCTTGCGAGCCTGACGGCGAGGACGGCAAGGAGGATCGTCACGACGATCTTGAAGAACACCCGCGCGGTCTCAAGCACCGTCACCATGTTGTGCCGCAGGCCGACGGTAAGGAAGAGCAGCAGAGCGGAAAAGACGAAGCCGGAAACCAGCGCGATGGTGATCGCGCGTCCATAGGACATGCCGACCGGCGCATCTTGCGTCATCAGGGTGATCAGGTCGTCGGTCTTCATGTCATTCACTCCGGTAGAGGGCAGCCAGCGCCTTGAGCGCCCGGTGGAGGGACACGCGCACGGCCACCTCCGTCATCTTCAGCCGCGCCGCCGTTTCGCGGATACCCGCCCCCTCGAGCGAGATCGAGCGCACGATGTCGCGCTGCGGATCCTTCAGGCGCGCCAGCATGGTTTCTGTGTCGATCCGGTCGGCGGCGTCATGCGTTTCGTCCTCCGCCGCCAGGAAATCCGAGACATCCTCGATCGGCACATTCACATGGCGCCCGCGGCGGCGCAGGCTGTCGATCAGCTTGTTGCGCACGATCGTTGCCAGCCAGGGGCCAAGCGGGCGCGCGGGATCCCAGGTCCCGCGTTTGAGGTGGATGGCGAGCAGCACTTCCTGCACGACATCCTCCGCCTCGCCCGGCGGCGCGCCGAACTGATCGCAGCGCCGCCGGGCCATGGCGCGCAGGTGCGGCGTCACCGCAAGGAGAAAACGGTTATAGGCCTGCACGTCGCCCTTCATGGCGAGGCGCAGCCAGGCCGCCCATTCCTCTTCTCGCATCGACTGTTTCACTGCTGGCTACCCTACGTCCGGCAACACGACTTTGTTACCACGGCGGCAAGAAGAAATTCCAGTTCCGCATAACCGACTGGAGAAACTAGGAATTTTCATCGTTCGGAGAAACCGCGGAGCCTGCCGGCAAAAAATCGATGCCCTGTCGCGTAACATCCGCCAGGCGCTCTGCGTAGCCGTCGATGCACAGCCAGATACGGCTGCCACCAACGGAGACGAAACATGAAGACCACGATCGCCACCCTCGCCCTTGCCGGTTCGCTCGCCTCTGCGCTTGCCGCCATCGCCACGCCCGCCGCCGCCCAGGACGCCAAGGAAAAATGCTACGGCATCGCGATGAAAGGCCAGAACGACTGCGCCGCAGGCCCGGGCACGACCTGCGCCGGCACGTCGAAGATCGACTACCAGCAGAACGCGTTCAAGCTGGTTCCCAAGGGCACCTGCGTTTCGATGAAGACCCCGACCGGCCACGGCATGCTGGAACAGGGTCCCGCTCCGGCCTGAGGCCGCGCGCCCGTTCTCAACGGACGGCGCCTTCGGGGCGCCGTCGCTTCCCCCAAGAAAGGCACGCCATGATCCCTTCCACTCTGCCGCACCGCGCGGGCGTCGGCTTCAAGCCCGAGCATTTCGACGATATTCTCGCTACGCTGCAGGCCATCGGCTTCTTCGAGATCCATGCCGAGAACTACATGGGAGCCGGCGGGCCGCCGCATGCCCGACTTGGCAGGTTGCGGGAGGACCATGCGCTTTCCATTCACGGCGTGGGCCTTTCGATCGGCTCCATGCAGCCGCTCGACCGCGACCATCTCGCGCGGCTGAGGGCGCTATGCGATCGCTACCAGCCCGAAAGCTTTTCCGAGCACTTGGCGTGGTCGACCCATGACAGCGTCTTCCTGAACGACCTCCTGCCGCTGCCCTATACCGAGGAGACGCTGGACCGCGTCGTCGAACATGTCGACGAGGTCCAGGCGGCGCTCGGCCGGCAGATGCTGCTCGAAAACCCCGCCACCTATCTGCTGTTTTCCGAAAGCACGATCGAAGAGACCGCCTTCCTTGCGGAGACCGCCCGGCGGACCGGCTGCGGCCTCCTGCTCGACGTCAACAATGTCTTCGTCGCCGCGACGAACCACAATCTCGATCCCTGCGACTACATCGCCCGCTTCCCGCTGGAGGCGGTGCGCGAAATCCACCTGAGCGGCCATTCGCAAACGACGGACGAGCACGGCGCGCCCCTGCTGATCGACAGCCACGACACGCCGGTGAAGGATCCTGTCTGGGCGCTCTACGAGACCGTGATCGGCCGCCTCGGCCCGACCGCCAGCCTTGTCGAATGGGACAACGACGTGCCCGCCTGGCCAGTGCTAAGCGCCGAAGCCGCCGCCGCCCAGCGCATCCTCGATGCCGCTGCGCGACAAAGGGCGGCATGACGATGTCGGCCGCGACACAGGGCGCCTTCGCCGCCGGCCTGTTTGCCGCCACGCCGCCGCCGCCCGGCCTCCTGGCCTGGAACGGCAGCACGCCGGCACGGCGCTATGGCGTCTACCGCAACAATGTCATGGCCAGCCTCGTCGCGGCCCTGGCATCCCGCTTCCCCGCGGCGGAACGCATCGTCGGGCCGGACTTCTTCGGTGCCATGGCACATGCCTTCATACGGCGTCATCCGCCGCGTTCACCGCTGCTTCTGGCCTATGGCGATGACTTTCCCTATTTCGTCGCCGGTTTCGAACCGGCAGGAGAGCTTGCCTACCTGCCGGACGTGATGCGGCTGGAAGTCGCGCGGGGGCACGCCTACCACGCCACGGACGCGGCACCGCTCGAGCCGCAAACGCTCGCGACCGTGGAGCCCGCACGGCTTGGCGCGATCGTCTTCACGCCCCATCCGTCCCTGTCCGTGCTGTCGTCCCCTCATCCGGCGGCATCCATATGGGCCATGAATGCCGGCGACCGGTCGCCTTCGCCCACCGATGGCCTGCGGGGCGAGGACACCCTGGTCGCGCGTCCGCACATGACCGTGGAGATGACGGTGCTGCCGCCGGGCGGCGCCCGCTTCTTCCGACATCTCGTTGCAGGCGCCCCCCTTGCCAGCGCCGCGGAGACCGCGCAGTGCGCCGAAGCGCATTTCGATCTTTCCACCAATCTCGCGATCCTGCTCCGTTCCGGGGCGTTCACGGCCTTCCGCCAGGAGAACTCTAATGAGAACCGACGCTCTGCCTGACCCCGCCCTGCCCCTGCCGAAGCGACGTTTCGATCAGGCCCTTCATGCTCTCCAGCGCATACCGAACGATCTCATCGCA
>CAMLOC010000090.1 GCA_946481465.1 uncultured Shinella sp.
CTTGCCTTCGGCACGGCGGCGCGCCAGCTTGCCGTCGACAATGGTGGCGACGCCGGCCGAATCGTAGCCGCGATAATCAAGGCGCTTCAGGGCATCGACAAGACGATCCGCGACCGGCTGGTTTCCGACGATACCGACAATTCCGCACATGGACCGCTCCGCAGGTTCGCTTCGTTCTATTGCCTTCGTTTCGTAGAGATTTTCCGCCGCGGTGCAACACGACGGCGCTCACTTTCGATTGCAAGCGTTAACGCGGGCAGCGACTATTCGGCGACTTTGCTCTTCGCGGCCTTGATCGCCTGGTTGCGCTCGCGGATGAGGACGGCCCTGCCCTCCTTGTTCTCCTGCCGGGCCCGGCCGAAGGCGACGGCATCATCGGGCACATCGACGGTGATGACGCTGCCGGAGGCGATATAGGCGCCGTCGCCGATCGAAACGGGGGCGACGAGCGACGTGTTGGAGCCGATGAAGGCGTGGCCGCCGATGCGGGTCAGGTGCTTGTTGATGCCGTCATAATTACACGTAATGGTGCCCGCGCCGATATTCGTCTTTTCGCCGATGATGGCGTCACCGATATAGGTAAGGTGGTTGACCTTGGCGCCCGCGCCGATCTCCGCCTTCTTCACCTCGCAGAAATTGCCGACCTTGGAATGCGGGCCGAGATTGGCACCCGGCCGCAGGCGGGCATAGGGGCCGATCTCGGCATCCTCGGCGATATGCGCCCCCTCGATATGCGAGAAGGAATGGATGAGCGCGCCGCTCTCCACGGTGACGCCGGGTCCGAAGAAGACGTTCGGCTCGATGGTCACGTCGGGCGCGATCTTCGTGTCATAGGCGAGGAACACGGTCTCCGGCGCGATCATCGAGACGCCGTCGAGCATCATCCGGTGACGGCGACGCTGCTGCCAGAGCCGCTCGATGACCGCAAGTTCGGCGCGCGTGTTGCAGCCGGTCAGCTCCTCCTCGGGGGCCTCGACGGCAATCGCCCGGCCGCCTGCCGCGCGCACCACCTCGACGATGTCGGTGAGGTAATATTCGCCCTTGGCATTGGCATTGCCGATGCGGCCGATGAGGTCGAGCGCCTTGCGCCCGTCGATCGCCATCAAGCCACCGTTGCAATAGGTGATGGCGCGCTCGGCCGCGCTCGCATCCTTCTCCTCGCGGATCGCCAGCAGCGCGCCGTCTTCCACGATCAGCCGGCCGTAGCCGGTCGGGTCCGCCGTCTCGAAACCGATGACGACGACGTCCGCGCCGCCGGCAAGGCCCGCCCGGGCGGCCGTCAGCGGCGTCTCGGTGACGAGCGGCGTATCGCCGAAGATGACGAGCACGTCGTCATAGCCCTTCGCGATCGCCTCGCGGGCGGCCAGCACGGCATGGGCCGTGCCGAGCCGTTCGGTCTGGATATGCACGGAACTGGTGACCGCCGGGTTCTTCGCCGCCGCCTCGACCCTGTCCGCATCGCGGCCGAGCACCAGCGCGACATCGGCAATGCCGGCGCCGACCAGCGCATCCACCACATGGGCGATCATCGGCCGTCCGGCCACGGGATGCAGCACCTTCGAACGGGAGGATTTCATCCGCGTGCTTTCGCCGGCAGCCAGAATGACGGCCAGGCAGGTGCGCTTCATTGCAGTCATGGGAATCCTCGTTCACCCGAAATCGACGCCGTTCCATAGCAAAAACGGAACGGAGGAGACAAAGGGATTTCTCAGGAGCCGGCGGGCGGGTCCCGTCCGCTCCCGTTTCAGCCGGCGGTGCTGCGCAGGCGGCTTTCCGTCAGAAGCCCGCTCTCGTCGAGGATCGGATAGGCGACCGAGACGAGATGGGCGTTGACGCGCTTGAGGTCGCGCAGCATGTCGAGATGCAGCGAACTCGTCTGGAGACTGTCGAGCCGGCCGTCGCGCAGGCGCGCCAGGTGACGTTCGGACGACTGTTTCTCCATGCGCCGCACATCCACCTTCACCTCGACGAGCTGGCGGGCGAGCCCGGCGTCCCGCGTGACGAAGATCGTCTGCGCGATGCGCAGGTTCTCGATCGTCAGGTTGAAGAGGTTGGCAAGCTCCTTGTAGCCGTCGTCGGAGAATTTCAGGCCGCCCGCGATCTTCTTGCGCACCTGTTCCTGCAGGCCCTTCTCGATGATGTCGCCGATATGTTCGAGATTGATCGCATAGTCGATGACGACGATGGAGCGGGCGGCGCTTTCGCCGGTGATGCCCTGCCGGCCGAGGCGCGAGAGGTAGATCTTCACCTCCTGCTGCAGGGCGTCGACCTGCCGCTCCAGTTCGCCGACGTCCTTCAGCGGCGCCAGGTTGTTGTCGTTGAAGGCCCGCATGGTGCGGATCAGCATGGATTCGATGATGTCACCGACGCGCAGCACCTCGCGCGTTGCGCCGGAAAGCGCGACGACGGGGTTCGAAAGCGCGGAATCGTCGAGATATTTCGGCCCCGTCTCCGGTTGCTTCTCCTCCGGCACGAGCTTTTCCATCAGGCTGGAAAGCGGCCCGGACAGCGGCCAGAGGACCAGCGCCACGACGAGGTTGAACGCCAGGTGCACGTCGACGGGGAGTTTTGCGGCCGGGATCGGCAGGAGGGCCAGGAGGTCCGCCACATGGCCGGCAAAAGGCAGGACAGCAAGGCAGCCGACCCCGCGCACGATGAGGTTGCCGAGCGTGACGCGGCGGGCCGAGGCCGCAGCCTTCATGGTGGCGATGACCGGCGGCACGGCGCCGCCGAGATTGGCGCCGAGCACGAGGATGACCGTCAGCGCCGGCGACAGGATGCCCATCGCGGTCAGCGAGATGATGAGCACGACGACCGCAAGGCTGGAGGACGAGATGATGGCGAGGACCGTCGAGAAGGCAAGCGCCACCGGCCAGGCCCCGTCGAGCAGCGTCAGGAAGGCGCCGAGCGCCGGCGACTGGCGCATCGGCTCGGTCGCAAGGCTGAGGAGGTGCAGCGACAGGAGCATGAGCCCGATGCCGACAAGCGCCGATCCGAGGCCCTGCCGGGCCGTGGAACTGCTGGATTTATAGAAGACGATGCCGATGAGGATGATCAGCGGGGAAATCGATTCGATGCCCGTCGCCACCAGCCAGGCGGTAACGGCCGTGCCGACATTGGCGCCGAGCAGCACGATCTGCGCCATGCGCGCCCTGACGAGGTTGCGCTCGACGAAGGAGGCGATCATCAGCGCCGTCGCCGTCGAACTCTGCAACGCGACGGTGGCGACGAAGCCGGCGAAGAAGGAGCGGAACGGTCCGCGCGTGCCGAGCGCCAGGCCCGAGCGCAGCCGCACGCCGAAGGCCCGCGTCATGCCGTCCTTCACCTGCGCAAGGCCGAAGAGCAGCAGCGCGACCGCGCCGAAAAGATTGATCATGACAATCGTGGATTCCACGGTTTCGCCCCCTTCCTTCCGGTGAAAACGGGACTCACCGGCCTGATCGCGCATCCGAGCACGAAGTCTCGTATCGTGATAGGCCATTTTGGCGGCATTCCGTCAATAATTTCAAAAATCTTTTGTTTGCCGGCAAAATAAATCGGCACCCCTTCGACACATTTGCGTCAGGGCCGGATTTCCCAAGCATTCCAAGCGCCCGCCGGACTTCAATTCCCGCGAACTTTCCGTTAAGAGACGGTTTCCGGCCACACGGCCGCCGAGATTGAGGAAATTTAGACGATGCTCGAATCCCTGAGACGCGCCTCCCAGACCTGGGTGGCAAAAGCCCTGCTGATCGTTCTGGTCGGTTCCTTCGCTGTCTGGGGCGTTTCGAGCTCTCTCGTCACCGGCACGGCCAATTCCGTGATCACGGTCGGCGATGTCAGCGTCTCGCCGACGGATTTCCGCCTTGCCTACGAGCGCCAGGTCGCCACCATGTCGCAGCGCTTCGGCATGCGGCTGAACGCCGAGCAGGCCCGTGCCTTCGGCATCGAGAATCAGGTTTTCGCCGAACTCGTGGCCGGCGCCGCGCTCGACCAGTTGTCGCGCGACATGAATCTCGGCCTTTCCGAAGGCCGCCTCGCCCGGCTGATCGCCGACGACCCGGCCTTCCGCGGCGTCAACGGCCAGTTCGACCGCATGATCTTCTCCTCGGTGCTGCGCAATGCGGGCCTCAGGGAAAACGACTACATCAACAACCGCAGCCAGGTGGCCGTCCGCGCCCAGGTCGTCGAGGCGGTGTCCGACGGCTACAAGGCGCCCGACGTGCTGACGGCGGCGCTGCGCCAGTATCGCAACGAAGCGCGCACCATCGACTATCTCATCCTCAGCAACGCCAATATCGACCCGGTCAAGGCGCCGGGCGACGACGTGCTCGCCCCCTGGTTCGAGGAGAACAAGGCCAAGTACCGCGCGCCGGAATACCGCAAGGTCGTCTATGTCTCGCTGGAGCCGAAGGACATCGTCGATACGGCCGCGATCACCGACGAGGCGCTTCAGGCCGACTATGACAAGAACAAGGAAAAATACCGCACGCCGGCCACCCGCACGATCGAGCAGCTGACCTTCGCCGACCGCGCCAGCGCGGATGCCGCCGCCGCCAAGCTCGCCTCCGGCACGACCTTCGACGCCATCGTCGCCGAACAGGGCAAGACGGCCGCCGACGTGCTGCTGGGCGATTTCACGCAGGCGAACGTGCCGGACCAGAAGTTCGCGGAGCCCGCCTTCGCCGTCGCTGAAAACGGCGGCACGACGCCGGTCATCGACGGCACCTTCGGCCCGATCATCCTGCGCGTGACGAACATCCGCCCGGAGAACGTCAAGACCTTCGACGAGGTGAAGGAGGAACTGCGCAACGAGCTGGCGCTGAGCGAGGCCGCCGACGGCATCCTCGCCGTGCACGACCGGCTGGAGGATGCGCGCGCCGAGGGCCTCGGCCTTGCGGAGGCCGCCGCCAAGAACAACCTGAAGGCCGTGACGATCGACGCGGTCGACGCCCAGGGCAACGACCAGAAGGGCGAGGAGATCAACGGTCTGCCCGAGAAGGCCGCCCTTCTCGGCGAGGTCTTCAAGACGGATGTCGGCACGGAAACGCAGCCGATCAATGTCGGCCGCGAGGGCTATGCCTGGTTCGAAGTGCTCGACGTGATCCCGGACCGCGACCGCACGCTCGACGAGGTGCGCGAGCGCGTTGTCGCCGACTGGACCGCCGAGCAGCAGCGCCAGACGCTGGCCAAGAAGGCCGAGGAACTGGCCGAGCGCGTGCGCAAGGGCGGCGATATCGCCGCCATCGCAGGCGAACTCGGCATGGCCGTCGAGAACAAGGCGGGCCTCAACCGCGGCGCCCAGGATCCGGTGCTGAGCCCGGCGGCCGTTGCCGCCGCCTTTGCCGGCCCCGTCGGCCACGTCGCCAACACGCCCGGCGTCGACGGCGAAGGCCAGATCCTCCTGAAGGTGACGGAAGTGAACGCCGAGACCGCCACCGACGCGCTTTCCGGCGACGAGCAGCAGATCGCCGCCGTGGCCCGCGCCAGCGGCGACGACATCCTCGACCAGATGGTGAGCGCCCTGCAGACGTCCTACGGCGTTTCGATCAACCGCACGCTCGCCGAGCAGAGCATCGCCCGATAGGAAGGGAGACGGGAACCGCATGTCCGACCTGAAACCCTATATCGCCAAGGTCGCCGGCGGCGGCACGCTGGATCGCGAGGAGGCCCGCGGCGCCTTCGAGATCATCATGTCCGGCGCCGCCACGCCCTCGCAGATCGGCGGCTTCCTGATGGCGTTGCGCGTGCGCGGCGAGACCGTCGATGAGATCTACGGCGCCGTCGGCTCGATGCGCGCCCGCATGCTGCCGGTCGCTGTTCCCGCCGATGCGGTCGACATCGTCGGCACGGGCGGCGACGGCGCGGGCACCTACAACATCTCGACGCTCGCGGCGATCATCGTCGCGGGCGTCGGCGTTCCGGTCGCAAAGCACGGCAACCGGGCGCTAAGCTCGAAATCGGGCACGGCGGACGCCCTGTCCTGCCTCGGCGTCAAGCTGGATATCGGCCCCGCGGAAATCGCGCGCTGCGTGCACGATGCCGGCCTCGGCTTCATGTTCGCCCAGCTCCACCATCCCGCCATGAAGCATGTCGGCCCGTCGCGCGTCGAGCTCGGCACGCGCACGATCTTCAACCTACTCGGCCCCCTTTCCAATCCGGGCAGCGTCAAGCGCCAGCTGCTCGGCGTCTTCTCGCCGCACTGGCTGCTGCCGATCGCCGAGGTGATGCGCGATCTCGGCTCGGAGAGCATCTGGGTGGTGCATGGCGAAGGCCTCGACGAGATCACCACGACGGGCACGACGAAGGTTGCGGCGCTCGAGGACGGCAAGATCCGCACCTTCGAGCTGACGCCCGCCGATTTCGGCCTTCCCCAGGTGACGCTCGACGACCTGCGCGGCGGCGACGGCGCGCACAATGCGGCCGCCCTCCTCTCCGTGCTCGGCGGAGCGCACATGCCCTACCGGGACATTTCGCTTGCCAATGCCGCCGCCTCGCTGGTCGTCGCCGGCAGGGCGGAGACGCTGAAGGACGGCATGCGCCTCGCCACCGAGGCGCTGGAAAGCGGCCGCGCCCGCACCGCACTGGAACGCCTTGTCGCAGTTTCCAACGAAGGCCAGGCGGAGTAGGATTGTCCATGACCGATATCCTGAAGAAGATCGAAGCCTACAAGCTGGAAGAAATCGCCGCCGCCAAGACGCGCGTTTCCCCCGTGGAACTTCGCGCCCGCATCCGCGACCAGGAGCCGCCGCGCGGCTTCTTCGCAAGCCTCAGGGCAAAGAAGGCCGAAGGCCGCTTCGGCCTCATCGCCGAGATCAAGAAGGCGAGCCCCTCCAAGGGCCTCATCCGGCCGGATTTCGATCCGCCGGCGCTGGCGAAAGCGTATGAGGCCGGCGGCGCGGCCTGCCTTTCCGTCCTCACCGACACGCCGAGCTTCCAGGGCGCGCCTGAATTCCTGACGGCGGCGCGTGCGGCCTGCGCCCTCCCGGCGCTGCGCAAGGATTTCATGTTCGACAGCTACCAGGTGCTGGAGGCGCGCGCCTGGGGCGCGGACTGCATCCTCCTCATCATGGCCTCGCTCAGCGACGACGACGCGAAGAAACTCGAAGACGCCGCCTTCTCGCTCGGCATGGACGTGTTGATCGAGGTGCACGACGCCCCCGAAATGGAGCGGGCGCTGAAGCTCAAGTCCAAGCTCGTCGGCATCAACAACCGCAACCTGCGCACCTTCGAGGTGGATCTCGCGGTATCGGAAAAGCTTGCCGGCATGGTGCCCGACGACCGGCTGCTGGTCGGCGAGAGCGGCATCTTCACCCATGCGGATTGCGAACGCCTCGGCAAGGTCGGCATCTCGACCTTCCTCGTCGGCGAGAGCCTGATGCGCAAGGACGACGTGGCGGCCGCCACCCGCGAACTCCTCACCGGCTCGGCCGGCATGCTGGCGGCGGAATGATGGCGATCCCGACATGACGGGCGAGGCGCGCGCACTCACCCATATCGACGCCTCCGGCAAGGCCGACATGGTGGACGTCGGCGACAAGGCCGAGACGGTGCGCATTGCGCTTGCCGAAGGGTGCATCCGCATGGCGCCCGAAACGCTGGACCTCATTCTCACCGGCAATGCCAAGAAGGGCGACGTGATCGGCACGGCGCGCCTTGCCGGCATCATGGCCGCCAAGCAGACCGCCAGCCTCATCCCGCTCTGCCATCCGCTGATGCTGACCAAGGTCGCCGTCGATATCCGCGAGGACCGCGCCCTGCCGGGCCTGCGCGTCGAGGCGATGGCCAAGCTCACCGGCCGCACCGGCGTGGAGATGGAGGCGCTTACCGCCGTCAGCGTCGCCTGCCTCACCATCTACGACATGGCGAAGGCCGCAGACCGCGAGATGGAGATCGGCGGCATCCGCCTCGTCGAAAAATCCGGCGGCCGCTCCGGCGACTACCGGCGCGCAGAGGCCGGCTGATGTCGCTGCTGCCCGTCGAAGACGCCCTCCAACGCCTGCTTTCCACCGCCCGGCCGACGCCCCGCACGGAGACCGTCCCGCTGCACGAGGCCGACGGGCGCGTGCTGGCCGAGGACGTCGCCGCCCGGCTGACGCAGCCGCCCTTCGACAATTCCGCAATGGACGGTTATGCCGTGCGCCACGCGGATATCGCCACGCTCGGCTCGATCCTGACTGTGGCAGGCATGTCTTCCGCCGGCCACGCCTTCGAGGGCACCGCCGGCCCCGGCGAGGCCGTGCGCATCTTCACCGGCGCCCCCTTGCCCGCCTTCGCCGATACCGTGCTCCTGCAGGAGGATGCCGCGGTGCTGGAAGACGGCCGCATCCGCACCACCTTCCTCACGCCGAAGGGCCGCCATATCCGCCCGCGCGGCCAGGATTTCTCCGAGGGCGAGGTCGTCCTGAAGGCCGGCGACGTGCTCGATGCCGGCCGCCTGACGGTCGCGGCGGCCATGAACCATGCGGCGCTGTCCGTCCATGCCCGCCCGCGCATCGCCGTGCTCGCCACCGGTGATGAACTCGTGCCGCCCGGCACGCCGCCCGGGACCAGCCAGATCATCGCCTCCAACAGCTACGGCGTCGCGGCCCTTGCCCGCGCGGCGGGCGCAGAGGTGATCGACCTCGGCATCGTCGGCGACGACAAGGAGGCGATGCTTCAGGCCGTGCGCCGTGCGCTCTCGCTCGATATCGACGTGCTCGTCACGCTCGGCGGCGCCTCCGTCGGGGATTTCGACCTCGTGCAGCCCGTGCTCGGCGAGGCCGGCATGGAGCTCGACTTCTGGCGCATTGCCATGCGCCCCGGAAAGCCGCTGATGGTCGGCCGCCTCGGCGCCGTGCATGTCGTGGGCCTGCCCGGCAATCCCGTCTCGAGCCTCGTCTGCTCGCACCTCTTCCTCGTCCCCCTGGTGCGCCGCCTCGCGCACCTGCCCGCAGTAAGCCGCGAGTATCCGGCCATTGCCACCGTGCCGCTCAAGGAAAACGACCACCGGCGGGACTATGTCCGCGCGCGCATCGCCCGCGGCCCCGCCGGCGAACTCCTCGTCACGCCGCTGGACAAGCAGGATTCCTCCATGATGAAGGCCTTCGCCGCTGCCGAAGGCCTCCTCATCCGCCCGCCGCATGCCCCCGCGGCCCCCGCGGGCGCGCCCTGCACGGTGCTTCTCCTGCGCGAACCGTCCGCTGTGTACGTTATAGATAATCCGGAACAGTAGGCTATTTACGGGAACAGGCGGGGGAATTCACGATCT
>CAMLOC010000091.1 GCA_946481465.1 uncultured Shinella sp.
ACCTGACGCGGACATCATCATCGTCGGAGCCGGCCCGGCGGGCATGGCATGCGCGATCGATCTCGCCGCCGCGGGATGCCGGGTGATCGTGCTCGACATGCAGCCCTCCCCCGGCGGCCAGATTTTTCGCGCGCTGGAAGCCAACATGCAGGCCCGCCCCGGAACCGACGAGCTCCTCTCCGCCCTCGGCCCGAGCTACAAGGCCGGTCTCGCCCTTTTGACGCGCTTTCGCGCAACGCCCGGCATCGATTATCGGCCGGGCACCACGGTCTGGGACCTGCGGGCGGACGGTAGGGTCGGCTGGCTCAAGGGTGATGCGGCCGGTTACCTGCGGGCGTCGCATGTCGTCCTCGCCAACGGTGCGATGGAACGCCCCGCTCCCTTTCCGGGTTGGACGCTGCCCGGCGTGATGACGGCCGGCGCGGTGCAGACCTTGCTGAAGGCGGGGCATCTCAAGCCGAAAGGCAGGATCGTGCTGGCCGGAACCGGGCCGCTGATCTTTCTGCTCGCCGAGCAGCTGCGACGCCTCGGCGTGCGGCCGGCGTTGATCGCACGCACCGACCGCGCAAGGGACAAGGTCGCCGCCCTCAGACGGCTTCGGCCGGCGGGCCTTCCCGCACTCCTCAAGGGGGTGGGCTGGCTTCTACGATTGCGGCTGGCCGGGGTTGCGATGCGCACCGGCATATCCGGCCTTGAGGCGCACGGGCGCAGCCACATCGAATCCGTCCGCGTGACCGTCGCCGGCAAGAGGATCGAGCTGCCCTGCGATCTGCTCGTGGTCCACGACGGCATCGTGCCATCGACGGATCTGGCGCACGCTGCCGGCCTTGCCCTGGCGTGGAGAGCTGACGATGCCAGCTGGCAACCCGTAACGACGCGGGACGGACAGGCCGAAATGGCGCCCGGCCCCGCCTTGACCGCCGGGCCTTGCAGGATCCGCATCACCGGCGATGCGCGCCGGATCGGCGGCGCCGACGCCGCCATCGCCCACGGCCGCCACGCCGCCGGCGCCATCCTGGCAGAACTGAGCCGCCCGGCCGCCACGCCGGGAACCGCGGAGCGGACCGGCATCGACGTCGAACGCAGCCTCGCGGCGCGGCCCTTCCTTGACGCGGCCTTCCCGCCAGGCCTCGCCGCAAACCTCCCCGATGACGCGACCATCGTCTGTCGCTGCGAGGAGATCACTGCCGGGGCGCTGCGCGCGGCAATTCGGGACGGCGCCAGGGAGATGAACCTGGTCCGCGTGCTCCTGCGCTGCGGCATGGGCGCCTGCCAGGGCCGCAGCTGCGCGGCAACGCTCGCCCGGCTTCTTGCTGAAGCGAATCCCGATCGGCCGGTGCCCCCGGCCCCGTTCCGCGCACGCCCGCCGCTGCGCCCCCTGCCACTCGGCGCGCTGGCCGGCATGACCGGCCTCGACCCCGATCTGGCGCAGGTGGAATCGCTCGACGACAAGCCCGAAGCCAGCGCCGGAGACGACGCCCATGTCTAACGACGCGCTCATCGTCGGTGGCGGATTGCAGGGCTGCGCGATCGCCCTGTTCCTCGCCCGCGCCGGCTGGCGGGTGACGGTGGTGGAGAAGAACCTCGCGGGCCGCCACGCCTCGGGGGTCAATGCGGGCGGCCTTCGTTCGCTGATGCGCGACGTGCGGGAATACCCCCTGTCGCTGCGCGCCATGGACATGTGGGCCAATCTCGCCGACGTCGTGGGCGCGGCCGCGGCCGAAAGCTGCGAGGTCCGGCTCGGCACGGCCCAGATCGCGCTGGCGATGGATGCGGCCGAGCTGCAATGGTGCGAGGCGCGGTCCCAGTCTATGCACCGCCGCGACATCCACTCGGAGGAACTGATCGCCCCCGACGCGCTGCACCGGTTGCTGCCGGGCCTTTCCGGCGCGGCGCTCGGCGGCCTGATTTCGCGGCGCGACGGGCACGCCAACCCGGCCAATGCCGCGCGCGCCTTCCGCAAGGCGGCAGAGGCCACCGGCGTTCGCATCCTCGAACAATGCAAGGTGCACGACCTTGCACCCAAGCCTTCGGGCGGGTGGCGGGCCGAGACCGATGCAGGCGCGATCGAGGCGGAATGGGTCCTCAACTGCGCCGGCGCATGGGGATCGGCCCTCGCCGCGCGGCTTGGCGAAACCTTGCCGATCAAGGTCACGGCCCTCTCCATGATGGTGACGGCGCGAGTGAAACCCTTCATCACCCCCGTCGTCATCGGCATCGACCAGCCGCTCTCATTCAAGCAGAGCGCGGTCGGCTCGCTGGTCATCGGCGGCGGCATCCTGGGCAAGCCGTGCCTTGAGGGGGACACCTCGTTCACCGTCATGGACCGCATGGCATCGAGCGCTGCGGCCACGGTTGCGGCCTTCCCGGTGCTGGCCGGCGTGCCGGTCGTGCGCACCTGGACGGGGCTCGAAGGCGCCACGCCGGATGGAATACCGTTCATTGGCCCCAGCCTCAGCCATCCCGGCCTCTGGCATGTGTTCGGGTTCTGCGGCCACGGTTTCCAGCTTGCGCCCGCGGTGGGCGAAGCCGTGGCGCGATCACTCGTCTCGGGAACCCTCGATCCAAGGCTTGCTCCTTTCGCGGTCGATCGCCTGCAGCCCCAAACGCCGCGAAAAGAGGAGGCCTTGCCATGACGCCGGGCATGTTCGAACTGCTGGGCTTCAGCCCGCAAGGCTGGGGGCTGCCCCTGCTGCAGGCCGCCGGCATCACGATCGCCGCCGCCCTTTGCGGCTTCCTGCTCGGAAGCATCTTCGGGATTTGCGGCGCCACCCTCAAGCTTGCGCGGGCGCCCTGGCTGCGCCTGGTCGGTCAGGCCTACACCACGGTTTTCCGCGGCGTTCCGGAAATCCTCGTGGTCTACCTGTTCTACTTCGGCGGAAGCGTTGTCCTGACGGCGGCCATGAACACCGGCGGCTTTCTCGGCTTCTATTCCCTACCATCCTTCGTCATCGGCGTCTTCGCGGTGGGCATCGTCTCCGGCGCCTACCAGACGGAGGCCTATCGCTCCGCCTATCTTCGCCTCGACCGGGGCCAGATCGAGGCGGCCGCTTCGTGCGGCATGTCGAAATTCCTGCTGCTGCGTCGGATCATCGCCCCCCAGACGCTCCGCTTCGCCCTGCCCGCGCTCGGCAATATCTGGCAATCGGCCCTCAAGGAAACCTCGCTCCTCTCCGTCATCGGCCTGACCGAACTCTTGCGCCAGGCCGGCACCGCCGCGGGATCGACCCGCCAGCCCCTCCTGTTCTACGCCATTGCGGCGGCGATGTTCCTGGTCATCGGGCGCTGCACCGGCGCACTCCTGAACCGGATGGAAAACCATCTCGCCAAACCCTGGAGACGCTGATGCTGGACTGGCCCTTTCTGACGGATGTCACCGGTCAACTCCTGTCGGGCCTGCCGCTGACCCTGCAACTGGCGGCGCTGTCGCTGACGATCGGCTTCGTGCTGGCCGTCTTCATCGCGGGTGCCGCCGCAAGCACGTTCGGGCCCCTGCGCTGGATTGCGAAAGCCCATGTCGAGCTGTTTCGCGGCACGCCGCTGCTGTTGCAGATCTTCCTGATCTATTACGGCCTCGGCCAGATCGCCCCGCTGCGCCAGTCCGTCCTCTGGCCCTTCCTGCGCGAGCCCTACTGGTGCGCCATCCTGGCGCTGGCGCTCAACACCTCGGCCTATACCGCCGAGATCATTCGCGGCGCGATCCAGGCCGTGCCGGCGCACGAGATCGAGGCCGGGCGGGCCTGCGGCATGTCGGGCTTCCTGCTGCGCCGCCGCATCATCTGGCCCATCGCGCTGCGCCAGGGGCTCGCGGTCTACGGCAGCGAGGCGATCCTGATGATCAAGGCGACGTCGCTTGCCAGCATCATCACGCTGACCGAGCTCACCGGCATCGCGCACAAGCTGATCTCCTCGACCTACCGGGTGTTCGAGATCTTCATCGTCACCGGCGCGATCTACCTTGCGCTCACCTTCCTGATGAGCACGGCCTTCGCGCTTCTCGAACGCCACCTCCAGGCCCACCACGCCCATCGTCGCGCCTGACCCGCGCACCACACGGAGAAACCAGATGGCCTCCCTCCCCCTCCCGGCTGCGGCCGGCACCGTCCCCGCCATTCAAGTCGACGATCTGCGCAAGCGCTTCGGCGCGGTCGAGGTGCTGAAGGGCATCGATTTCCGCGCCCATGAGGGCGAGGTCATCTCCATTCTCGGCGCGTCCGGCTCCGGCAAGTCGACCTTCCTGCGCTGCCTCAACCTACTGGAACTGCCCTCCACCGGCCGGCTGCACATCTTCGGCGAGCAGGTCGGCCTCCGGCAGAGCGGGGACAGCCTGCGTATCGCAGACCGAAGGCAGGTGGACCGCCTGCGCACGCAGGTGGCGATGGTCTTCCAAAATTTCTGCCTCTGGAGCCACATGACGGTGCTGGAAAACCTGATGGAGGCGCCCGTGCATGTGCAGCGCCGCAACCGTGGCGAGGTGCGCGACGAGGCGGAAGCCATGCTGAAGCGGGTTGGCCTCAGCGACCGGGCGAGCGCCTATCCCGCTCAACTGTCGGGCGGGCAACAGCAGCGTGCCGCCATCGCCCGCGCGCTCGTCATGAAACCGCGCGTGCTGCTGCTCGACGAACCCACCTCGGCGCTCGACCCCGAGCTCGTCGCAGAGGTGCTGAAGGTCATGCGCGACCTCGCCGCCGAAGGGCGCACGATGCTGATCGTGACGCATGAAATGGCCTTTGCCCGGGATGTCTCCAGCCGCGTCGTCTTCCTGGAACAGGGGCGAATCCACGCGGAGGGTCCGCCCCGGCAACTGTTCGGCGGCGGCGCCAACACGCGTTTCGACCAATTCATCTTGCGGTTCAACCAAGGCTAGGGAGGCCCGGCAGAAATCGAGCGGACCACCTCGTCAATCGGCAACCGAGGTATCGGGAGCGACAGCACCGATATTGTAACCTTCGAGCTGCGCGGTGCGCCCGTCGCGTCCCGGGAAATGCAGGATGGTGGCGGTTCCCGGCGTCACGGGCACGACGCGCGAGGGCGGCAGGTCGAGGAATTCGTGGCAAGCGGCGCGGATGACCCCGCCATGCGCCACGACGAGCAGATCACCCTCCGTACGCGCCATCCAGTCACGTACGCCCTCGGCGACGCGCGCGCGGAAGGCAAGCCAGGTCTCGCTGCGGTCGGGGGTGAAGGTACCCGCCCGCCAGGCCGTATAGTCCTCCGGCCGTTCGGCAATGAGGTCAGCCTTGCGGCGGCCGGTCCACGCGCCCATGTCCAGTTCGCGAAAACGCTTGTCGGAGGGCGCGTCGGGATGGCCGATCAGCGCCACCGTCTGGCGGGTGCGGCCGAGATCGGAGGCGATGATACGGGCAGGCTGCAACGCCTTGACATAGGGACGGAAGCGCTTGACCTGGGCGACGCCACGCTCGGAAAGCAGCGAATTGTCCTGCCCCTGCAGCCGCTGTTCGGCGTTCCATTCCGTTTCGCCATGGCGCATGAGGATGAGCCTCATTGATGAATCCTTTCTCCGGTGGCGGCGAAGACCGCATCGGGTGTACGTATGAGCGAGAGAGCGAGGGGATCGCCCGGCGTCGCAGTGAAATAGCCGTCGGCTATGCCTGTTATGCGCAAGTCTCCCACCATCGCCGTCACCATGGTGCGTCCGGCAATGGGGGCCGCCTCGGCAAAGCGTGCAGTCAAAGTCGGCGCACCGGCAACGGCGCCCACATTCACATCCTCGGCGCGGTAGAGAAGCTGTACGTCGTCCCGGCCGCCGGAAAGGGCCGCCGGCGCCAGCGCCGTCTCGCCGAAGACGAGGCTTTCACCCGAACGGCGCACCGGTAGCAGGTTTGCCGGCGGCGTGCCGAGAAAGGTGGCGACGAAGGTGGTTGCGGGGTTGCGCAGGAGGTCGGTCGGCTTGCCGAACTGTTCGACGCGGCCGTTGTTGAGCACGGCGACATGCGTCGCCATGGTCATGGCCTCCACCTGGTCGTGGGTGACATAGACCGAGGTGGCGCCGGTCGCCCAGTGGATACGCATCAGTTCGCTGCGCATCTCGATGCGCAGCTTTGCATCGAGATTGGAGAGCGGCTCGTCGAAGAGAAGGATACTCGGCTCCGGCGCGATGGTGCGCGCGATCGCCACGCGCTGCTGCTGGCCGCCGGAAATTTCCGCCGGATAGCGCTCGGCAAGGCCGTCGATACCGAGGAGCGCCAGCACTTCCTGCACCCGCTTCTCACGCTTTTCGCGCGGCCATTTGGCAACCTTCAGAGGCCAGGCGATATTGCCGGCAACCGTCATGTGCGGCCAGAGCGCGTAGCTCTGGAAGACAAGGCCCGCATTGCGCCGGCCGGCATCGGCGATGACGCCGCCTGCCCCGCTCGAAACGGTCTGGCCGACGAAGGCGATTTCGCCCTCACTCGGCCCTTCGAGACCCGCCAGCATGCGCAGCAGCGTGGACTTGCCGCAGCCGGATGGGCCGACCAGCACCAGGAAGGAGCCGGCAGGCACGGAAATGTTCACGCCCTTGACGGCGGTGAAGGCTCCAAAGCGTTTCACGAGATTGCGGATCTGGATGGCGTCCGCGGCGCCGGCAGCAAGGGCGTTCATGACTCTTTCCATTTCTGGACGCGGTTCTGTAGCCCGTGGGCGAGGAACGACGCCGCAAGGCAGACCACGAGGATGACGAGGGTGATGGCATTGGCGAACTGCATGAAGCCTTCGGCCGCATAGCGATAGGCGACCATGCTGAGCACCGGCGAGGTGGCGGTGAAGAGAAGCACGACCAGCGAGAGATCCCGCACCATCTTGACGAAGACGAGAATGGCGCCGGCAAAGAGGCCGCGGATCGCCAGCGGGAAAATGATGGCGAAGAGACGACGGATCAGGCTCGCCCCGGTCAGCCGCGCGCTCTCCTCGATATCGGCCGAGATCTGGCCGAGTACGGAGCGGCCCGACTGCACGGCGAAAGGCAGATTGTGCGCCGAGGCGGCGATCACCAGCAACGCGAAGGTGCCGTAGAGCGAGGGCAGCGGGCCGATCGGTGCGCCGTAGAGCGCGATATAGGCGGCCGCAAAGGCGATGCTCGGCACGAGCAACGGCAGGAAGGCGAGCTGGCTCAGGACCGTGGCGAGCAGGCTGCCCTTGCGCTGCACGATCGTGTAGGCGAGCGCCAGGCCCAGCACCATCGTCGTGAAGGCGACGACGAGACCGAGGCGGATCGTGGTCCACAACGCATCGATCAGAACGGGATTGCGGAAGATGCCGGCCTGGCCTTGCGCGATCTCCCCGCCGCCTTCACCGATCCAGAAATGCAGCGTCCAGTTGGAGAACAGCGCTCCGCTTTGCGGCGCAAGGCTGGACGCGGCAAGCACCAGCACCGGCAGGACCGTGGTGAGCAGGCCGATGAGGACGGCGAGCGCGAAAAGCGGCCAGCGCCAGGCGCCGAGCGGAAAGCGTTTGGTGCGCCCGCCCTTGCCGGTGACGGTGATGAAGGCCCTGCGCCCGGAGACGAGACGGTCGGACAGGAAAAGGAACAGGGCCGAGACGGCGATCAGCAACAGTGCGAGCACGAAGCCGCGCTCGTTCTGCCCCGTCTCGATCATGCCGAAGAGGCGGGTGGAAAGCGTCTGCATGCGCACCGGCAGGCCGAGAAGGGCCGGCGCGGCAAAATTGGCAACGGCGCCGGCGAAGGTGAGCGAGGCGGCCGCCACCAGCGCGGGCGTCACGACCGGCAGGACGATGCCGAAGAAGATGCGCGGACGCTTCGCGCCGGCCATCTGCCCCGCCTCAACGAGATCCGCCCCGACCGAACCGAGTGCGGCGGCGATGATCGTGTAGGCGAGCGAATAATAGTGCGCGATCAGCACGATCGCCGTCGGGACGATGCCCCAGGCAAGCCAGTCGGGAATGGCAAGGCCGTTCGTCTCGAAGAAGCCGGCCGCACCGCCGAGGCGGGAATTGCGGAACAGCGTGCCCCAGGCGAGCGCTGCGGCAAAGCTCGGGATCATGTAGGGAAGCGATGCCATCAAGCCGAGGATGCGGCGTCCCGGCACGTCCGTCAGCACGACCAGCCAGGCGAGGAACCCGCCGATCAAAAGGCAGCCACCGGCCACGGCGAAGCCGAGGACCATGGTATTGAGAAGCGGCCACCACCAGAGGTTCGCCGAAAGCCGGCTGGCGAGCACCGCCTTCCAGGCTGCGATGCCTTCCGGTGTCAGCGTCGTCAGCAGGATGCGGGCGAGCGGCGCCACCACCAGGACCGCGACGATAACGATGAGGATGGCCGGCAATAGAAAGCCCGATCGGAGCAGCCGGCTGCCCGATGGCATGAGAAGCGAGGTCGATGTCATGGAAAATCCTCCACGCATGCCGGCGCCCGGAAAGCGCGCCGGCATGCGGCTCCGTCACTGGAGCGTGATGATGAGGTCGGCGACGCGCCCGCGGGCGGCGGCGGTCTTGGCCGGATCGATCGTCCAGGCCTTCAGGTCGCCGAGCTTGACGGAATCGGCGGCGTCGGCGATCGACTTGCGCACGGCATAGTCGCCCGGCACGTTGAAGGGCTCGAAGCCCGGCCCGCCCGTCGGGGAATCGTCGCCGAACATGAAGTCGATCAGGAGGCGCGCGGCGGCCGGGTGCGGCGCCTTGTCGGCGATGGTCAGCACCGCCGGGAAAAGGATGCCGTTCGACGGCTGGACATCATTGGCCACCTGCAGGGCCCAGCCCTCCTTCTCGTTGTCGCGGCGATCCGAATAGGTGCCGAAGCCGACCGGCGGGTTCTTGGCATTCACGTCGCCGATCGACTTGTTGAGCACGTCGCTGTTGGGAAGCAGGATCAGGTCGTTTTCGAACAGCGCCTTGATGAACTGGTCGCCTGCACCCTCGAGGCCGTCCTCGACCTCGATGTCCTTGCCGTACAGCGCCTTGTAGGCAGCGGCCATCTCGTCGGGATGAAGCGATATCTCGGTCAGGAGGTCGAGCAGTTCGCCGCGCTGGCTGGGGTCGACCATCAGCACACGGCCCTGCCATTCCGGCTCGGTCAGCTGCCAGAGATTGGTGACGGGCGAGCCGTCGGGGAAGGCCTTCTCATTGTACATCAGGACTTTGGTGG
>CAMLOC010000092.1 GCA_946481465.1 uncultured Shinella sp.
ACCGTCGCGCGTGAAGAATTCGTGCCCGCGGCGGTCAAGCCGCTCGCCTATATCGACGACGATATCCAGGTCGCCCCCGGTCGCTACCTCATGGAGCCGTCGCCGCTGGCCAAGCTGATCCAGCTGGCCGAGATCGCCAGCACCGACGTCGTGCTGGAGGTCGGCTGCGGCACCGGCTACGCCTCGGCGATCCTCTCGCGCCTCGCCAGTTCCGTCGTGGCGCTGGAAAGCGACGCCGCGCTTGCCGCGAACGCGACGGAGACGCTCGCCCGCCTCGGCTATGACAATGTCGCCGTCGTCACCGGCGATCTGGAAGCCGGCTACGCGCCGGAAGCGCCCTATGAGGTCGTCTTCGTGCATGGCGCGGTGGAGTTCGTCCCGGATGCGCTCTTCGCGCAACTGCGCGACGGCGGCCGCCTCGTCGTCGTCGAGGGCTACGGCAACGCCTCGCAGGCGCGTCTTTATATCAAGGAAGGCGGCCGCGTTTCCGAGCGCAACGTCTTCAACACGGCCGTCAAGCCGCTCCCGGGCTTCCGCAAGGCGAAGGAATTCGTCTTCTGAGTGAGCGCCGAGGCGCAGCGTTCCGGCAGGCCCGTTTGTTGCACTTTCGCAACGGGCCTGCCCTATTGTCGTTACCAAATCCTTCCTTACGGGCCTGACGACTGTTCCTGAATGGGCGAAGAGGCATTATCGCGGGCGGCGCGGCCCTGTCCGCCACCGGCCACCGATGCCGATGAGATGTGCCCGGCTCCGTGCCGGTGAGAAGTGTGTAAAGGCAGCTCCCGCGACGGGCTGGCCAGGATCGGAGTTTCCTACTGTGTCCCTTCTTCGTCGAACCG
This sequence comes from uncultured Shinella sp., assembly GCA_946481465.1. The sequence goes on from CAMLOC010000092.1 coordinate 840, forward strand.
CCCTTGCGCTCGCGCTCGCAACCGCCCTTCATGCCCTGCCGCAGGCGGCACTCGCCGAAACGCTGGCCGGCGCCATGGCCAAGGCCTACGAGAACAATCCCGACCTCAACGCCGCCCGCGCCGCGCTGCGCGCCGTCGACGAGAACGTCACGATCGCCAAGGCCGGCATGCGGCCGCATGTGACGGGCGTGGCCGAGGTGGAAGGCACCCGCACGAACCTCGACGTCCGGCCGGCGGCCAATCTTTTCGGACAGCGCGCCGGCCGGCAGACCGACTACGTCGCCTCCAGCTACGGCATCACGATCAGCCAGCAGGTCTTCGACGGGTTCCAGACGCTGAACCGCGTCAAGGCGGCGGAGGCGAATGTCCTGGCGAACCGCGAATCGCTGCGCGCGCAGGAAATCTCCATCCTGCTTGCCGCGGTGGAGGCCTATTCGAACATCGCCCGCGACCAGCAGATCGTCTCGATCCGCAAGAAGAACATCGCCTTCCTCAAGGAGCAGGTCGCCGCCGCGAATGCACGCCTGAACGTCGGGGAGGGCACGCGCACGGATGTCAGCCTGTCCGAGGCCGAACTGGCCTCGGCCAATGCGGAACTGACCGCCGCCATCTCCTCGCTCAAGCAGAGCGAGGCGACTTATGTCCAGATCGTCGGCGAAACGCCGAAGGGCATCAAACAGCCTTCCACGGCCAGGAAGGCGATGCCGAGTTCGCTGGACAACGCGGTGGCGACCGGCATGCGCGAGAACCCGAACATCCTCGCCGCCATGCGCGGCGTCGATGCCGCCGGCTTCAATGTGAAGGAGGCGGAGGGCGCCATGCTGCCCGGGGTCTCCCTGCAGGGCAGCGTCTACAAGTCGGTCAATACGGTGGATGGCCCGGGCGACAGTCTTCAAGGCACTGTATCGGCCCGCCTTACCGTTCCGATCTATCAGGGTGGCGCCGAATACGGCCAGATCCACCAGGCGAAGGAACGGCTCGGCGAAAGCCAGTTGCAGGTCGATTCCGCCCGCATGGAGGTCCAGCGCACGATCGCCGCCGCGCATGCCCAGTATGAAGCGTCGAACGCCGCGATCTCGGCCATCCGCATACAGATCGACGCCGCCAACCAGGCGCTGAACGGCGTCATCGAGGAGCGCAATGTCGGCCAGCGCACGACGCTCGACGTGCTCAATGCCCAGCAGAACGTGCTCGAAGCCCAGGAAGACCTCGCCGCCGTGCAGCGCAACGCGGTCGTGGCGAGCTATTCGCTGCTCGCCGCCACCGGCAGCCTGACGGTGCGCAGCCAGGGCCTGCAGGTCGCCGAATACCGCTCCGAAGTGCATTATGAGGCCGTCAAGGACAAGTGGTTCGGCCTGAGGACCGTCGACGGTCGCTGAGTGCCGCCCTTGGCACGGCAAACAAATCTGTGCATCACTGGGGACACATGATTCGCGGCGATTTAGTTCGTCTTCGAACTCGCCTAGGGTTTTCGTGATGTCCGGCAGGTCCCGCAGCGGCTGGCCACAGGGACGCCGCAGAGAACGGGGATTGAAATGGCCCAGCCGAATGTAGCGCGTGAACCGTCCATGGATGAAATCCTGGCGTCGATCCGCAAGATCATCGAGAACAATGAAGCCATGCCGGAGCTTGGCGCCGATGCCGACGACGACGGCGGCTTCGACATAACGACGGAGAGCGAGGGTCGCACCCTGCTCGATCATCCGGCCGTGGTGGAGCGGTTCCATGCCGAAGAGCAGCGTTCGGCCGAGATCCAGCCGGTGCCGCGGGCCGAACCGGTGCAGGGCGGGCAGCCGGCCCTGTCGCTCGCCGATGTCGCAGCCCGCGTTCGCGCCGCCTCCGAGCGCCATGTCGCCAGCCGTGAAATGCCGGAACACCAGCCCGCTTCCATCGAGCCGGTTCAGGCGCCCGCGCGGCAGGACAATCCGGTCGTGACGGCGCGCATGGCCGCAAATACCGGCCGTGCCGTGCCGGCGTTCGAGACCGCCGCAGCGGCCGAACCGGAAGAGGTCGCGATGCCTGAGGCCGTGCCGGCCGATGCCGGCCGCGAGGTCGCCGCGATCGTCTCGCCCGATGTCGGCGCCCGCGTGGCCCAGTCCTTCGGCGCATTGGCCGAGGCGCTCGACGCCGGCCCGCGCCGCTCCTTCGACGAGATCGCCGAGGAGATGCTGCGTCCGATGCTGCAGGAATGGCTGGACGACAACCTGCCGACGCTCGTCGAGCGGCTGGTGCGCGAAGAGATCGAACGGGTGGCGCGCGGCCCGCGCCGCTGACCGACGCCACCAATTCTCCAAAAGATTGGTTTAAGCCGCGCCGGAGCCCCGGGGCGGCTTTTCTTCTGATATTGTTGACTCCGCCCCGGCCATCCGGTTTAGAAAACGTAACCGACAAACAGCAGGCCACGCACGAAAATGCTTGAAAAAAATTATGATTCCGCAGCGGTCGAGCCGCGCATTGCCAAGGCATGGGAAGATGCGGACGCGTTCCGCGCCGGCGAGGGCGCCAAGCCCGGCGCCGAGACCTTCACCATCGTGATCCCGCCGCCGAACGTGACGGGCTCGCTGCATATGGGCCACGCGCTCAACAACACGCTGCAGGACATCATGGTCCGCTTCGAGCGCATGCGCGGCAAGGACGTTCTGTGGCAGCCGGGCATGGACCATGCCGGCATCGCGACGCAGATGGTCGTCGAGCGCAAGCTCGCCGCTGAAAAGCTTCCAGGCCGGCGCGAGATGGGCCGCGAGGCCTTCGTCGAGAAGGTCTGGGAGTGGAAGGCGGAATCGGGCGGCCTGATCTTCAACCAGTTGAAGCGCCTCGGCGCCTCCTGCGACTGGTCGCGCGAGCGCTTCACCATGGACGAGGGGCTTTCCGACGCCGTCCTCGAGGTCTTCGTCTCGCTCTACAAGGAAGGCCTGATCTATCGCGGCAAGCGGCTGGTCAACTGGGACCCGAAGTTCGAAACGGCGATTTCCGACCTCGAGGTCGAGAACCGCGAAGTCGACGGCCACATGTGGCACTTCAAGTATCCGCTGGCCGGCGGCGAGACCTATACCTATGTCGAGAAGGATGCCGACGGCAACGTCGTCTTTGAGGAGGAGCGCGACTACATCTCCATCGCCACCACGCGTCCGGAAACGATGCTGGGCGATGGCGCGGTCGCCGTCCATCCCTCGGACGAGCGCTATGCGCCGATCGTCGGCAAGCTCTGCGAGATCCCGGTCGGCCCGAAGGAGCATCGCCGCCTCATCCCGATCATCACGGATGAATATCCGGAACCGGATTTCGGCTCCGGCGCGGTCAAGATCACCGGCGCGCACGACTTCAACGACTACCAGGTCGCCCGCCGCAACAACATCCCGCTCTACCGCCTGATGGACACGCGCGCGGCGATGCGCGCCGATGGCGAACCCTATGCGGTCTATGCCGCGCAGGCGCTGGAGATCGCGAAGACCGGCACCGTGCCGAACGAGGCCGAGGTCGACGACATCAACCTCGTTCCCGACGAATATCGCGGCCTCGACCGCTACGAGGCCCGCAAGCGCATCGTCGAGGCGATCAATGCCGAGGGTCTGGCGGTCACCGTCAAGGACGGTGAAGGCAACGACGTGCCCTTCGTCGAGAACAAGAAGGTCATGCAGCCCTTCGGCGACCGCTCCGGCGTCGTCATCGAGCCGATGCTGACCGACCAGTGGTTCGCCGACGCCGCGACGCTGGCCAAACCCGCCATCGCCTCCGTCCGCGAAGGCCGTACCAACTTCGTCCCGAAGAACTGGGAGAAGACCTATTTCGAGTGGATGGAGAACATCGAGCCGTGGTGCATCTCGCGCCAGCTCTGGTGGGGTCACCAGATTCCCGCCTGGTACGGTCCGGACGGCCAGGTCTTCGTGGAGAAGACCGAGGAGGAGGCGCTGCACGCCGCCATCCAGCACTACATCGCCCATGAAGGTCCGTGGAAGGCCTGGGTCGAGGAGAAGCTGGAGAATTTCGCGCCGGGCGAGATCCTGACGCGCGACGAGGACGTGCTCGACACCTGGTTCTCCTCCGCGCTCTGGCCGTTCTCGACGCTCGGCTGGCCGGAGCAGACGCCGGAGCTGGAAAAATATTACCAGACCGACGTGCTGGTCACCGGCTTCGACATCATCTTCTTTTGGGTCGCCCGCATGATGATGATGGGCCTGCACCTGATGAAGGACGAGTACGGCAACCCGATCGAGCCGTTCCACACCGTCTATGTCCACGCCCTGGTGCGCGACAAGAACGGGCAGAAGATGTCGAAGTCGAAGGGCAACGTCATCGATCCGCTGGAACTGATCGACGAATACGGCGCTGACGCGCTGCGCTTCACGCTGGCCATCATGGCCGCGCAGGGCCGCGACGTGAAGCTCGACCCCGCCCGCATCGCCGGCTACCGCAATTTCGGCACCAAGCTGTGGAACGCCACGCGCTTCGCCGAGATGAACGGCGTCGCGTCCGATCCGAAGTTCGTGCCGGAAGCGGCCTCGCTGACGATCAACCGCTGGATCCTGACGGAACTCGCCCGCACGGCGCGCGACGTCACCGAGGCGATCGAGACCTACCGCTTCAACGATGCGGCGAGCACGCTCTACCGCTTCGTCTGGAACCAGTTCTGCGATTGGTATCTGGAACTGCTGAAGCCGGTGTTCGGCGGCGAGGATGCGGCCGCCAAGGCGGAATCGCAGGCCTGCGCGGCCTATGTCCTGGAGGAGATCTACAAGCTCCTGCACCCGTTCATGCCCTTCATGACGGAAGAACTCTGGGCGCATACCGCCGGCGAGGGCAAGGCGCGCGATAGTCTGGTCTGCCACGCCGAATGGCCGTCGCCGGCCTATGGCGACGAGGCGGCCGCCGACGAGATCAACTGGCTGATCGACCTCGTCTCCGGCATCCGCTCGGTGCGCGCCGAAATGAACGTGCCGCCGAGCGCGACCGCGCCGCTCGTGATGGTCGACGCCAATGCGATGACGAGGAAGCGCCTCGAAACGCACGATTCGGCCATCCGCCGCCTCGCGCGCGTCGAGCAGATCCGCCTGGAGGACACGGCGCCCAAGGGCGCGGCGCAGATCGTCGTCGGCGAGGCGACCGCCTGCCTGCCGCTCGGCACGCTGATCGACCTTTCGGCCGAAAAGGCGCGCCTCGAAAAGGCGATCGAGAAGGCGAAGGTGGAAGCCGCGCGCATCCAGGCCAAGCTGTCGAACGAGAAGTTCGTCGCCAATGCCAAGCCGGAGGTGGTGGAGGCCGAGCGTGAGCGCTTTGCCGAACTGGAGCAGCAACTCGCAAGCCTTGCGGTGGCGCTCGGCCGGGTGAGCGAAGCGGGCTGATTCCCGTCGGATCTGCGAAGTAACCAGGAAAGCGCGTCGGACATCCCGGCGCGCTTTTCGATTCGCCGTGCCACGCGCAAAATTATGCCTGTATCCCAAATGTAACAGGTCATTACCGTTACGGAAAAGATAACCCTTTATTAGCGGAAAAGTCGCTATTGTTGAAAAATCGTTTCCGGCGGTGCAACTGCTGAGGGGCTTCATGAAAAACTTACGTAACTTCTTGAATACCCAATGGAAGTCACAGGTGAAAACACGGATTTGCCAACCCCGCGGTCCTCTTCGATAGTCGGGGTGGAGATGCGCGGGGCCGGAGGACAGCCGTCCGGGGCGCGGGGCTTTGCAGCGGAGGATCGCATGAGACGGAACACCATCGGCCTGGGGGCGATGACGGCGGTGGCCCTGTTTGCCGCCAGCTCGGCGCAGGCGGGCGGCCTGGAGCGGGGCGGCTACAATATCGACCTGTTGTTCGACCCTTCGGACTATGCCTTCGAGACGGCGGTGACCTATGTCAATCCGCAGCGCGAGATGAACAATGTCCGCGACAACATCCCGCTCGACGGCGACCTCAGCGGCCTGCCCAGCGACGGCGTCCGCGACACCGAGGGCTACTGGGTGCCGCGCATCGGCTTCAAGGCCGCGATCACCGACGCGGTCGACTGCATGGCCGACTATTCCCAGCCCTGGGGCGTGCACATCAATCCCGGCCGCAACTGGGCGGGCGCCAACGACAATGTCGAGACGAAGATCGAGAGCGACAATTACGCGGCGACCTGCTCCTATTCCTTCGACATGGGGCCGGGCAGGCTGCGCCTGATCGGCGGCGGCTTCTACCAGGAGGTCTCCGGCTTCAAGGACCGCCTGGTCTTCGCCATGCCCGAGGGCGCGCCGCTCACCGGCATGGGTCGGCTCAAGCTGGAGGGCGAGGGCTGGGGCTGGCGCGCCGGCATCGCCTATGAGATCGAGGAATATGCGCTGCGCGCCAGCCTCGTCTACAACAGCGCAGTGAAGCTCGACGACATCACCGGCACGATGGACCTCCGGCAGGTTCCCGGCGCCGTCCTGCCGGGCATTGCCGGCATCAACACGCCGGTCTTCGGTTCCGCCGACATGCCGGATTCGCTGGAGTTCAAGTTCCAGACCGGCATCGCGCCCGACTGGCTGGCCTTCGGCTCGGTCAAGTGGACCGACTGGAGCCAGCTCCAGAGCCTGCCCTTCTGCCCGATCGCCACACGCGGCATCGACTGCCGCACGAGCGGCCCGACCGAGGTCACCTCGCTCGACCTGCTCTATCGCGACGGCTGGACCGTTTCGGGCGGCGTCGGCCACAAGTTCAACGACAAGCTGAGCGGCGCCGTGAGCCTGACCTGGGACCGCGGCACGAGCACCGGCATCGGCGCGCAGACCGATACCTGGACCGTCGGCACCGGCATTTCCTACGCGGCGAACGAGAATGTCGAGTTCCGTCTGAGTGGCGCGCTGGGCATCCTGACGAGCGGCTCGTCCGGCCAGGTCGTCAAGGACGGCCGCACGTTCGGGCGCCGCGTCTCCTATGACTTCGACAACGACCTGGTGACGGCGATCTCGACGTCGCTGAAGATCAAGTTCTGATCCGCCGGACCGGGCGGGAGATGACCAGAATCGGGCCCGGTGTCATCACCGGGCCCTTTTTCTTGGTTAACGTTTCGTTGCCTTGCGGCAGGCTTGACGGGAAGACCACAGCGACGCCTGAAAATATGTGACGGAATCGCAACACTTTTTTTCCCAGAGTTTGCTACACCTTCGGGGAAGCGACGAAATGTCCATTTCCCGCCACAAACGGGGCGCAGCGATACGGACATGCAGACGCGTGGAACCGCGCCCAAGGAAACGATGAGCCAGCCGATGTCATTGCCGCCGGAGTTGCCGGAAATCCGCACAAATGCCGTGCGTTCCCGGTTTGGCGGATGCAAGCCGGGCCGGCGCGGAATTGTAGAAGTGATGCCGAAGTCCGAGTTGATGCCGATGAAAGTAGTGGTATTGGGTCTTTGTCTCTCGCTCTCCTTCGGAGCGGCGTCACAGGCTCTCGCATTCGATCCCCAGTCCGGCGTCAGCAAGGAAAGCGGGCCCTTCGATCTCTTCAAGTTCGGCTTCTTCTCCTACAAGGAGGGGCGCAAGAGCGATGCCGTCGAGGCCTATCGCTACGCGGCCGAAAAGGGCCATACCGGTTCGCGCTGGGCGCTCGCCAACATGTATGCCGATGGCGACGGCGTGCCGGAAAACGATCTCGAAGCCTTCAAGATGTATAGCGAGATCGCCCAGGCCGGCGTGGAGCCGGGCTCGGAGGACACGGGCTATTTCGCCAATGCGCTGATCGCGCTCGCCAGCTACTATCGCCGTGGCATTCCCGACAGCCCCGTCAAGGTCGACATGGCCCAGGCCCGCCAGCTCTATTTCCAGGCGGCCTCCGCCTTCGGCATTCCCGAGGCCCAGTTCCAGCTCGGCCGCATGATGCTTTCGGGCGAGGGCGGCGGCGTCAGCGTGCACCAGGCCAAGAAGTGGCTGAACCGCGCGCGCAACAATGGCCATGCCGGCGCCATGGGCCTCTTCGGCAACATCCTCTTCCAGGAAGGCCAGACGGCCCGGGGCCTCGCCTTCATGACCGCCGCGCTCGACCATTGCCCGCCGAAGGACTGCGGCTGGCTGCAGGCCACCCAGGAGGAAGCCTTCTCCGTCTCCAGCGAGGCCGACCGCCGCAAGGGCGTGGCGCTCGCGCAGAGCATCCGGTTCAGCCCGGAAGAATAGTTTTCCCGATCAGCCCCTCATCCGGCCTGCCGGCCACCTTCTCCCCGCAAGCGGGGAGAAGGGACTTGTGGCAAGGCCGC
>CAMLOC010000093.1 GCA_946481465.1 uncultured Shinella sp.
GGTCGAGCATCATCTTGTGGGTCTCGCGACCGATGCCCGACTGCTTGTAGCCGCCGAAGGCCGCATGGGCCGGATAGGCGTGGTAGCAATTGGTCCAGACGCGGCCGGCCTGGATGTCGCGGCCGAAATGGTAGCAGCGGTTCGCATCGCGGCTCCAGACGCCCGCGCCGAGGCCGTAGAGCGTGTCGTTGGCGACGGCGAGCGCTTCCGCATCGTCCTTGAAGGTGGTGACCGAGACGACCGGCCCGAAAATCTCCTCCTGGAAGATGCGCATCTTGTTGTGGCCGCGGAAAACGGTCGGCTTGACGTAGTAGCCGCCGGAAAGGTCGCCGCCGAGATCGTTGCGCCCGCCGCCGGTCAGCACTTCCGCGCCTTCCTGCTTGCCGATGTCGATATAGGAGAGGATCTTTTCGAGCTGCTCGGAAGATGCCTGCGCGCCGATCATCGTGCTCACGTCGAGCGGATTGCCCTGCACGATCTTCTCGACGCGCTTGACGGCCTTTTCCATGAAGCGGTCGTAGATCTTCTCGTGCACCAGCGCGCGGCTCGGGCAGGTGCAGACCTCGCCCTGGTTCAGCGCGAACATGGCGAAACCTTCGAGCGCCTTGTCGAGATAGTCGTCATCCTCGTTCATCACGTCGGCGAAGAAGATGTTCGGCGACTTGCCGCCGAGTTCCAGCGTCACCGGAATGAGGTTCTGGCTGGCATATTGCATGATGAGGCGACCGGTCGTCGTTTCGCCGGTAAACGCGATCTTGGCGATGCGCGGGTTGGAGGCGAGCGGCTTGCCGGCTTCGAGGCCGAAGCCGTTGACGATGTTGAGCACGCCGGCAGGCAAGAGGTCGCCGATGAGTTCGGCCCAGACGAGGATCGAGGCGGGCGTCTGCTCGGCCGGCTTCAGCACCACGCAATTGCCGGCGGCAAGCGCCGGGGCGAGCTTCCAGGCGGCCATCAGGATCGGGAAGTTCCACGGAATGATCTGGCCGACGACGCCGAGCGGCTCGTGGAAGTGATAGGCGATCGTGTCGTGGTCGACCTCGCCGATCGTACCTTCCTGGGCGCGGACGCAGGCGGCGAAATAGCGGAAGTGGTCGATGGCGAGCGGGATATCGGCCGCCATGGTCTCGCGCAGCGGTTTGCCGTTGTCCCAGGTCTCGGCCTTCGCGAGGAGTTCGAGATTGTCCTCCATGCGCTGGGCGATCTTCATCAGGATGTTGGAGCGCTCGGTGGAGGACGTGCGGCCCCACTTGTCCTTGGCGGCATGGGCGGCGTCGAGGGCGAGCTCGATGTCGGCGGCGTCGGAACGGGCGATCTCGCAGAGCTTGCCGCCGGTGATCGGCGTGATGTTGTCGAAGGTGCGACCGGCGACCGGCTCCTTCCACTCCCCGCCGATGAAGTTGCCGTACTTCGCCTTGTACGGGTTTTCGACGATCTTCTGGTGCAGCATGTCATTCCTCCCATAAGGCCCACACTGGGCCGTCGGGAAGGATGGTGCGGCGCTTCGGCCGGCTGTGATAGAGGGCCGCTGACGATGGCGGCGCCGACTGTTTCAGAATTGAGACAGGCCGATGCGACAGCCTGCGCTGCGCCGCAACATCAATTGATCGAGAGCTTCTTCATCTTGCGATACAGCGTCGCGCGGCTGATGCCGAGCAGGTCCGCGGCCTGGCTGACATTGCCGCCGGCGCGGGCCAGCACGCGGCGCAGCGCCGCACGTTCCGCGTCGTCGAGGTCGCGCCCCTCCTCCGCGCGGTCCTCGCGCAGGAGGTCGGAGGCCGCGACACCCGTGGCGATGCGCCGGTCGTCGAGGCCGAGCACCTGGCGCGCGGCGCGCGTCGCGCCCAGAACGAGATCGTCGCGGTCGACCGCGAGCAGCGCCGGCGCGGAGCGGCCCTCGACGGGCACGAGCAGGATGCGGGCGGCGGAGAAGGCGCGGCGGAACAGCCCCGCCTCGATGCGCGCGGCGGCATCGCGCACGGCCTGCGAGAGGATCGCCATCGTCATCTCGTTGGCATCGTCCCGGCAGGTGGAGATATCGATGGCGGCGGCGATGCGCCCCCGGTGGTCGCGGATCGGCGCCGTGGTGCAGGAAAGGCCGGTGTTCTGCGAGAGGAAATGCTGGTCGCGCAGGATGAGCACCGGCCGCGCATCGGCCAGCGCCGTGCCGATGCCGTTGGTGCCGACGCTCGCCTCGCTCCACACCGTGCCGGACCAGAGCCCGACGCCGCGGAAATCGCGGTCATCGCCCGCCGCCCCGCGGCGTTCCAGCGCGATGCCGTTCTCGTCGGTCAGGAGCAGGCAGCAGCCGGCCCTGCCGACCGTGGCGAAGAGCCGGTCGATCTCGCCGCGCGCCTCCTCGATCAGCACGCTGGAGCGCGCCCGCGCCTGGCGGAATTCCGCTTCGCTGAGGCGCCAGGGCGTGCGCGCCTCCTCGGGCGAAAGGCCGTGCAGCGTGAGGCAGCGGCGCCAGGAGGCGGCCACGGGCGAGCTTGCCGCCGCCGACGCATGGGCCGCAACGCTCTGCACATGATCCGCATGATCGAAACGCATGGGCATCCGCTCTCCTCCCCGAAAGCTTCGACCGATCGTCGCGCCAGAATACAACGCTTGACGACTATAGCCTCGTTTGCGCCCGCGGGTCCAGCAGGACAAAGGTCCAAGACGGGAGCGGCACGGCCAGGCCCCCCATGGCCCGTCACAAGCCTGTTCCCAAGCCGCCCGGCGCCTGTTACCAGTGCACAGTCCTTTCCAGCGTCGATCCTGCCATGCTCCGTGATTTTTCCGCCCAAGCCCTGTTTATGGGCCTGCTCACCGCCTTCGTCGGCTTCGCCAGTTCCTTCGCCGTCGTGCTGCACGGCCTCACGGGCGTCGGCGCCACGGAGGCGCAGGCCGCCTCCGGCCTGATGGCGCTGTCCGTGTCGATGGGCGTGTGCGCCGTCGTGCTCAGCGCCGCAACGCGGCTTCCCGTCTCCATCGCCTGGTCGACGCCGGGCGCCGCGCTGCTGGCAAGCTCCGGCGCGGTCGAGGGCGGCTTTGCCACGGCGGTCGGCGGCTTCCTCGTCTGCGCGGTGCTGATCGTCGTCGCGGGCCTGTGGAAGCCGCTCGGCCGCATGGTCGCGGCAATCCCGGCGACGCTCGCCAACGCCATGCTGTCGGGCGTGCTGATCGGCCTCTGCTTCGCGCCGGTGAAGGCCATCGCCTTCGATCCGCTGCTCGGCCTGCCGATCGTGCTGGCCTGGGTGGTCGTGGGCAGCATCAACCGGCTCTACGCCGTGCCCGCGGCGCTTGCCGCCTTCGTCGCGGTGCTCGCCTTCGGCATCGACGTGCCGGAAGGCGCCCTTGCCGGGCTGGCCGACGCGCTGCTGCCGCAGCCGGAGATCGTCACGCCCGTCTTCACCGTCGCCGGCCTTGTCGGCATCGCGCTGCCGCTCTTCATCGTCACCATGGCCTCGCAGAACATTCCGGGCATCGCCGTGCTGAAGGTCAACCATTACGAGCCGAGCCCCGGCCCGCTCTTCGCCGTCACCGGCCTGTTCTCGCTGCTGTCGGCGCCCTTCGGCGGGCACGCGGTCAATCTTGCCGCCATCACCGCCGCCATGTGCGCGGGCAGCGACGCGCATCCCGACCCGGCCAGGCGCTACTGGGCGGCGATCAATGCCGGCGTCTTCTACGTGATCTTCGGGCTTGCGGCGGGCGCCGTCACGGCCTTCGTCAGCCTCGCCCCGCCGATCCTCATCCAGGCGGTCGCCGGTCTCGCCCTGATCAGCGCCTTCGCCAATTCCGCCCTCAACGCCTTCAAGGACGTCGACAGCCGCGAGGCGGCGGCGGTGACCTTCCTCGTCACCGCCTCGGGCGTCTCCTTCGCCGGCATTTCCGGCGCCTTCTGGGGGCTGATCGCCGGCGGGCTGATGCTCGCGCTCGCCCGCCTCACCGCAAGGCGCCGCGCCCGGCCGTGATCCCTATTGCTGGAACGGCAGCGGCCGGCCGTTGACCAGCACCTTGCCATCCTCGCCCACCGTCAGGTCCCAGGCCTGCGCGCCGCCACCGGCATCGCGGGCAAGGCCCTTCATCATCAGGAGGCCGAAGGCGGCCTGGCCGAACTGCGGCACGGCGGCGGCGTTCTTCTGGAGATAGGCGACCGTCTTGTCGAAGTCGCGCATGGTCAGCGTCACCTCGGCGCTGTGGCGGTCCTTCTCCTCGGGATAGACCCGCATCCTGCCGGCAAGGTGCAGGTCGTAGACCGGCGAGACGGCGGAGACGTCCTCGAACTCCACGGTCATGGCGCCGCCCGGCAGGACGATGCGGCCGATCTCCTTGTTCTGCGCTTCCGTCAGCGGCTCGGACTTCGTGAAGTCCGCATGGTCGATGAGGTAGTCGACGGCGCCGGCAAGGTCGAGATTGGTCACGGCCGCCTTGAAGGTCGCGCGTTCCGGCACCGCCTCGGCGAAGGCCGGGGGCAGGATACCGGCAGGCGGCCTCGGCTTGTCCACCCCGAAACCGAAGCCGAAGCGGGTGGAATGGGCGATGCCGTTCATGTCGATGACATAGCTGACGCTCTCGGCCCCGAACGTGCCGTGTTGCGTGCCGACCGTCACGTTGGAGGCCTTGATCGTCTCCGTAAGGTTGTCGAAGACCGGCAGGGCGGAGCGCAGCAATTCCTTCAGGCGCGCCGCATCCGCCGCCTCCAGCTTGTCCTTGTGCATGTTGTCGAGCACGAAGAAGACGAGGTCCTGCACCACCCTGTTGCGCGCGCCGTCCATGCTGACGTCGATATCGACCGTGTCGGCGCTGATATCGACCCGGCCGTTCGCCCCGCCGGTGACCGTCTCGGCAAAGGCCTTCATCACGCCGGTGCTGGATATGTCGAGAATGCCCTCGCCTCTCTTCTCGGCGGCAAGGCGCATCGCCGTCTCGCCGAAGCTCGCCGTGACGCTCTCCTGCGGCGAGGTGCTGGTGAAGGCGATCTTCTCGGCCTTCCAGTCGGCGGCGGTGAAATAGAGGATATCGGGATCGTAGATGCCGTCGAGCGTCATCGAGGCGATGACATAGGAGAACGAATTCTTGCCGGGCGCCGCGTCGACCGAGCCCTTGATGTCGAAGCTGTCGCTCGCCTCGACACGGTAGGTGCCTTCGGGCGTGGGGCGCAGATAGGCCGTCATCGGCTTCAGGCCCTCGACGGTCACCGCCTTGGACCTGTCCTTCTCCAGGAGCACCGCGGGGTTGAAGCGCAGCTCGTAGAAGGAGGTCGCCGCCTTGACGGTGACGAGGCCGGCCTCGATCATGTCCTGCGGCAGGTAGCGGGTCAGCTTGTGCTGGATGCTCTCGGCCTCGGCCGGCGAAACCTCTTGGGCGAGGGCCGGGCTTGCGGATACAAGCGCAAATGCGGCCGAAGCCATCAGGATCTGTCGTCTCATCGCGGTTTCCTTCGCCGAACGGATCTGGAAGCGAACATCCAATCATGACCGCATCGTGTCAATCGCCCGCAGGCCTTGCATTTCCGGGCGTTCTCGTTTATCGAGCCCCCGTCCGCGTAGACACCCTTGGAGGCAACGTGGATGAGGCTTTCACGAAATCCTCAAGCTTTTTGCGCGGCAGGGCTTCCCTGCGTGCGAAGGGCTCTCCAGTAACACATGAAAGGTAAAGCCATGAGCCACGACACTTACGAGCTCAAGGCCGAGACGCGCGAACGGGTTGGTAAGGGGTCCTCCCGTGAACTTCGCCGCAACGGCCTTATTCCCGCAGTCATCTACGGCGACAAGCAGGCCCCGCTCTCCATCGCCATCTCGACGAAGGAAGTAACCCAGCGCATCCACGCCGGCGGTTTCAAGACCACCGTCGCGACGATCGACGTCAACGGCGAGAAGATCAAGGTCCTGCCGAAGGACTATCAGCTCGATCCGGTCCGCGACTTCACGATGCATGTCGACTTCCTGCGCGTTTCGGGCAACACCCACGTCGTCGTCGAAGTTCCGGTTCACTTCGTCAACGAAGAGAAGTCCCCGGGCATCAAGGCCGGCGGCGTCCTGAACATCGTCCGCCACGCTGTCGAACTGCACGCCCTGGCTGGTGACATTCCGGAATTCATCACGGCGGACCTCGCTGGCCTGAAGGTCGGCGAAGGCATCCACATCTCGCACGTCAAGCTGCCGAAGGGCACGAGCCCGGTCATCACCGACCGCGACTTCACGATCGCCACGATCGCCGTTCCGGCCGCAGGCGTGAAGGAAGAAGAAGCAACGGAAGCTTCCGAGTAATCGGATCCGTTCAGCAAGACGCCGAAAACCCCGCATCCGCCGGATGCGGGGTTTTTCTTTGCCGCCGCCCCGGCACTACCGTTGCGGGAAGCCTGAATTATCAGCACTTTTCCGGGTCGCCATTTCAGCAACATTTAAGACTTTGATGAAAATCTAGACCGCAAAAGATGACATAAGCCAAAGAGGGGCGTTATGGGCGGCGGGCTTGGCATCATGGCAGGGGGGCGACCGGCATGAAAGTGCATTCGGTGGAAAGCCGCTTCATCGCCATCGTCATCGGCGCCCTGCTCATCTTCGTCGCCCCGCTCTTCGTGCTCTTCCTGATCCTGTCGTCCGACCGCGTGGCGCGCGAGCGCCTGCAGAACACCGAGGTGCTGCTCGAGGCCAATGTCCAGGCGCTCGGCAAGCCGCTATGGGATTTCGACAAGGACAGCATCGACCAGATCGTCGGCGCGCTGCAGGCCGATGCCGACATTGCCTTCGTGCATGTACGCGACACGTCCGATCTCATCGACGTCAGCAGGCCCGCCATGCGCCCCGATCCGGACGAGGCCCGCTCCATCGTCAAGGCGGACATCCTCTACAAGGCCAGCGACGGCATCAAGAAGGTCGGCACGGCGGAGATCTGGATCCGCAAGAAGGGCCTGCTCTCGCGCTTCTCGACGGACGAGATGAGCATCTTCGCCATCTTCTTCTTCGCCGTGGCGACGCTCTTCACCGCCGCGATCATCGGCAACCGCATCACCATCATCCGCCCGCTGATGCGGCTGACGGCGGCCATCGAGGCGACGCGCCGGCTCGGCTCGCGCCACCATGTCGACTGGACGTCGAACGACGAGATGGGCGCCCTCGCCCATAATTTCAACGAGATGCAGAGCAAGCTGGAGCGCGAGGAGAAGGAGCTGAAGCTCGCCCATGCCCGCGCCACCGACATCTACAACCTGACGCCGGCCATGCTGTTCTCCATCGACGCGGACAACCGCATCACGGCCGTCAGCGACTACTGGCTGACCGCGACCGGCTATCGCCGCGCCGCGGTGATCGGCCAGGAATTCACCGATTTCGTCGCCGAGGACTGGCGCGAGGCCTATCGCACGCGCCACGCCGCAAACAACGCTGAGGGCGGCATCTGCGAGGCGACCGTGCGCTTCCGCTGCGCGGACGGCGGCATGATCGACGTGCTGATCCTGGAAACCGGCACCGCGGCCAGCAGTGGCCGGCAGGCGCTGTCGCTGTCCGTCATGACAGACGTCACCGACCTCAAGGAGGCGGAGAACCGCAACCACCACCAGGCGATCACCGACCACCTGACGGGCCTGCTCAACCGGCAGGGTTTCGAATCGGTGCTCGACGAACTGATCGGCACGGCCGACAAGCTCGGCCAGCAGCTCGCCTGCCTCTTCGTCGACCTCGACCGCTTCAAGTGGATCAACGACAATCTCGGCCATGCGGCGGGCGACGATGTGCTGTGCCAGGTGGCGACGCGCCTGCGCCGGCAACTGCGCGCGGGCGACCGCATCGCCCGGCTCGGCGGCGACGAATTCGCCATCCTGCTCGCCGCGCCGGATGCCCGCCAGCTCGCCATGGACGTCAGCGAGCGGCTGGTCGCCAGCCTGCGCGCGCCGCTCGCCATCAACGGCGCGGACCTCAATGTCAGCGCCAGCATCGGCATCGCCGTCTATCCCGACCAGGCCGAAACGGCGGCCTGCCTGCTGCAGAAGTCGGACATGGCCATGTATGCCCGCAAGCGCAGCGGCAAGAACGGCGTGCAGCTCTTCGACAACAACATGGTGGACATCGCCCGCAAGCGGCTGGAAACCGAGCAGTTCATCGACCAGGGTCTGCGCGACGACTGGTTCACCGCCCATCTCCAGCCGATCGCCTCGCTCGCCGATGGGCGCGTCGCCGGCTTCGAGGCGCTGATGCGCCTCAACCATCCCGAACGCGGCCTGCTGCCGCCGGCCGAGATCATCGGTATCGCCGAGGAGAACGGCTCGATCGGCCGTATCGGCGACAGGATCCTGTCGAAGTCGATCGCCAGCCTCGCCGTCATCTCCAGGCTGGAGGGGCTTGCCGACAGCTATCTGGCGGTGAACTTCTCGCCGCTCCAGTTCGAGCCCGTCCTGCCGGCCCGCCTTGCCGCCCTGCTCCTGGAGCACGGCATCACGCCGTCGCGCATCGTCGTGGAAATCACCGAGGCCGTGCTGATGCTCGACAATCCCGTGGTGCGCGAGGTGCTCGATGCGCTCTCCGACCTCGGCTGCCGCATCGCGCTCGACGATTTCGGCACCGGCTATTCCTCGCTGTCCTACCTCAACCGCTTCCCCGTCGATATCGTCAAGATCGACCAGTCCTTCACCCGCTCGCTCTCCTCCGACCAGCCGGACGTGCGTCGCAAGAGCCGCATGCTGGTGGAAGGCATCCGCACCATCTCGCACCAGATGGGCTGCGCCGTGGTGGCGGAGGGCATCGAGACGACGGAACAGTGGGATATCCTCCAGTCCATGCATGTCGAATTCGGCCAGGGCTATCTCCTCAGCCGCCCTCTTCCGCTTGACGCGCTCCTGGAAAAGCTGGACGATTTCACGCGTGCGGACAGGCCGGAACGCCGCGCCGCTTCCTGACAGATCCCTGGGGACGAGACGATGAAGACGCTGTTTCTGACGCTTTGCCTGTCGCTCGCCCCCCTTTCCGCGCCGCTGGCCGAAACCCTGCATTTCGTGACGGAGGAATACGCTCCCTTCAACTATTCCAGGGACGGCAAGATCACCGGCATCGCGGTCGA
>CAMLOC010000094.1 GCA_946481465.1 uncultured Shinella sp.
AGCCCCATCACGAAAAGCGAGAGCGGGATGCCCCAGAGCGCCAGCCGCTTGACCCTGTCGGAATTTTCCATGCCACTCTCCATGCGCATGCAAACGAGTTGCAAAAAGCCTGGTCCATCAACGCAAAACCGCGCGCACGGGGTCGTGCACGCGGTTTTCTCTTGGGGTCGATATCGGCCAGTCCGGCCGTTTTGTCAAAGCCTCAGGCGGCTTTTACCTTCGCTTTTTTCGAAAGATGCGCCACCACGTTCTCGATCATGCGCATGCCGGCGTCCTGGCCGAGCGTCATGATCGATTCGGGGTGGAACTGCACCGCCGCGACCGGCTCGCTGGCATGCTCGATGCCCATGATCGTGCCGTCCTCGCTTTCCGCCGTGATGATGAAATCGCGCGGCAGCGTGGCGGGATCGGCGAAGATCGAATGGTAACGGCCGACCGTCACCTCGCGGCCGAGGCCGGAGAAGACGACGCCGGGCTCCAGCACGCGGATGCGCGAGGGCTTGCCGTGCATGGGGATGGCGAGCTGGCGCAGTTCCCCGCCATAGGCCTCGGCGAGCGCCTGCAGGCCGAGGCAGACGCCGAAGATCGGCAGGCTGCGCGCCCGCGCCTTCTTGATCGTCGCCTTGCAGTCGAAGTCCTTCGGGCTGCCCGGTCCGGGCGAAAGCACCACGAGATCCGGCTTGACCCGGTCGAACACCTCTTCGGGAACCGGCGTGCGCACGGTTGTGACCGTCGCGCCCGTCTGGCGGAAGTAGTTGGCGAGCGTGTGGACGAAACTGTCCTCGTGGTCGACGAGCAGGATGTTCACGCCCGCGCCCACGGCCGCGACGTCGCGCTGGACCTTGGCGGAATTGCCGGACTTGGCGTCGCGGATGGCTGCGATCATGGCGGAGGCCTTCAGTTCGGTTTCGGCTTCTTCTTCTTCCGGGTTGGAATCGTAGAGCAGCGTGGCGCCGGCCCGCACTTCCGCGATGCCGTCCTTGATGCGGATGGTGCGCAGCGTCAGGCCCGTATTCATGTCGCCGTTGAAGCCGACCATGCCGATCGCCCCACCATACCATGCCCGCGGGCTCTTCTCATGCGCTTCGATGAAGCGCATCGCCCAGAGTTTCGGCGCGCCCGTGACGGTGACGGCCCAGGCGTGGGAAAGGAAGCCGTCGAAGGCATCCATATCGTCGCGCAGGCGCCCCTCGATATGGTCGACCGTGTGGATGAGGCGCGAATACATCTCGATCTGCCGGCGGCCGATGACCTTGACCGACCCCGGCTCGCAGACGCGGCTCTTGTCGTTGCGGTCGACATCCGAGCACATGGTCAGCTCGGATTCGTCCTTCTTCGAGTTGAGCAGCTTCAGGATCTGCTCCGAATCGGCGATCGGGTCGTCGCCACGCTTGATCGTGCCGGAGATCGGGCAGGTCTCGATGCGCCGGCCCGACACGCGCACGAACATTTCCGGCGAGGCGCCGACGAGATATTCCTGGTTGCCGAGATTGATGAAGAAGGAATAGGGCGACGGGTTGATCGCCTTGAGCCGGCGGGAGATTTCCGAAGGCTTGCTCTCGCAGCGCTCGAAGAACTTCTGGCCGGGCACCACCTCGAAGAGGTCGCCGCGGCGGAAGCTTTCCTTCGCCTTGACGACCAGCTCGGCATATTCGCCGGGGCGGTGGTCGCCGTGCGGCGGGATCACGTCGACGGTCTGGAACGGTTCGGCGGCGATTGCCTCGCCCTTGCCTTCCGTCGAAACGCCACCCTTGCTGAAGTCGTAACGGTCGATCCAGGCCTTGGCGGCATAGTGGTCGACGACGAGGATCTCGTCCGGCAGGAACAGCACCATGTCGCGCTGGTCGTCCGGCCGCGTGAGCTTCAGGTCGATCGCGTCGAACTGGAAGGCGAGGTCGTAGCCGAAGGCGCCGTAGAGGCCGAGGCTGGCGTCCTGGTCCGAATGGAAGAGGTCGGTGACGGCGCGCAGCACCGTGAAGACCGTCGGCATCTTGGAGCGCTCTTCCTCGGTGAAGACCCGGTCGGGCAGCTTCACGTCGAGATCGAGGCGGCTTGCCGTGCGCGCGCCGAGCGCCAGTTCCGGCACCGCGGCCAGGCGATCGGCGATGAAGGCGAGCAGCACCTCGCCGCGCGCATTGTAGGCCTCGATCCAGACGGAGCGGCCGAAGGAGGAGATGGCGAGCGGCGGATCGACGACGGCGGTGTCCCAGCGGGTGTAGCGGCCGGGATATTCGTAGTTCGACGAGAAGACCGCGCCGCGCCGTTCGTCGAGCTTGTCGACATAGGCGGAGATCGCATGCGCGTAGTCGGCGGCCCGGCGACGGCGCGTGACGGTCACCCCGCCCCTCGTCTCGTAGGCTTCGGCGCCGTCTTCCAGAATTTTCGTGGCCATTCCCCAACTCCGTTTCAGGCCCGGTCCCGTGGCGGCGGCCCAAAAAGAAAAAGCCGCCTCGAAGGTTCCGGGCGGCTTGTCGTCTCAATCACGCATGACTGGTCAAGGCCGCCTCAGCGAGCCCACCACCAGCCAGCGATGATGATCATCTTTTCCATGAGCGGAGTGTTAGCGTGAAGTGCGGCCGCGCGCAAGGCCGATTGCTGGCCCCGCCGCACGGCTTTGCGGATGTTGCGCGCCGGCATCACCTGTCGTCGCGCTTGCTGCGCACGGCCCCCGCATGACGAAACAATCCGCCGATATGGCGAATTTTCGCCATGCCCGGATGTTTGCCCCTTTTGTGAGCATATGCTAATTGCGCCCTGCAAGACCATCGATATCAAGGCAAGAGCCCATGGTCCCCATCATGGTGGAACAGTTCCGCGAAATGCAGGCTTTGCTGGCGGAAACGATCGCGGATTACGAGACACCGGAGTTCAAGAGGCTGGACGGCAGGATCGCCCGCGCCTTCGACACCCTTTACCGGCACGAACCGCGCGATGCCGACGAAGCCCATAGACTTGTCGGCCTGTTCCTCGACATCATCGAAGAGAATGACGGGGGCGACAGCGCCCACCTCATCCAGCGCGTGCGCGCGATCATTGACGCCTTTGGCGAATGCCGTCCGGCGATGGAGATCACGCACGGCGCGGGCATCTGACCCCATCGGCAACCAAATCCGTTTTCCGGCGTTCTCCTGCTGACCGTGTCAGCCGGGAGACGGAACCATCGTCACGCTTCAACGACTAGCCCTCCTCGCCGCCGCGCTTGTCCTCGCCGCCGCCGCCGACCTGCCGGAGGAAGGCCCCCTTCCCATCGCAAGGCCGGACGTGACGGCCGAGGCGGCCCCGGCGGAAACCACCGGGGCCGAACGCAAGGTGAAGGACGACGCGGAGAAGGCGAAGGAACGCCCGAAGGCGGACAGCGGGCAGGACGCCGCCTGCCGGGCAGCACTGACGGCGATCGGCGCCCGCTTCCAGACGGCACCCGCCATCAACGACGGCAAGGCCTGCGGCATTGACAGCCCCGTCCTGCTCCAAGGCCTGCCGGGCGGCATAGCGGTCGAGCCCGCCGCGACGATCCGCTGCGAAACGGCGCTGCAGCTTGCCCGCTGGATGGAGGGATCGGTGAAACCCGCCCTCAAGGCAGCAATGCCGGGCGAGACCGTCACCGCGCTCTCGCAGGCCTCGGCCTATGTCTGCCGCAACCGCAACGGGGCCGAAGAGGGCAAGATCTCCGAGCACGCCTTCGGCAATGCCGTGGACATTGCCGGCTTTACGCTGGAAAGCGGCAAGACGGTCACGATCCGCCCGGCGGACAGGGAACCCACCCTCGAAGGCGCCTTCCAGCGCGCCATCACGGAGGCCGCCTGCCTCTATTTCACCACCGTGCTCGACCCGGGCAGCGACGCGGCGCACCAGAACCATCTGCATCTCGACGTGAAGGCGCGACGCGGCGGCTATCGCTATTGCTGGTAGGGGCCGATTAAATTTCGCCCCGCTCCTGCAAAGGCCGGGCGCCAGCCCCTATCTCAGGCAGGACCGACCGTCCCGCATTCACAGCCAACGAGGTTTCCGCCCATGTCCATCACCCCCTACGAGCTTTCCATCCCGGCCTTCCAGCGCGGCTTTACCGTGCTCACCAAGCTGCTCGACAAGGCCGAGGCTTTCGCCGAGGAGAAGAAGATCAAGCCGGAAATCCTGGTGAATACCCGGCTTGCGCCGGACATGCTGTCGCTCGCCGGCCAGATCCAGCGCATGAGCGACACCGCCAAGGGCGCCGCCGCCCGCCTGACCGGCACGGAGGCCCCGAGCTTTCCCGACGACGAAACCACGCTGGTCGACCTGCGCGTGCGCATCGCGAACACGGTCTCCTACCTCGCCACGGTGCCGGAATCCGCCTTCGAGGGCGCGGCAGAACGCACCGTCGTGGTGAAGACGCGCGGCGGCGAGACAGTCTCAGCCGGCAAGGACTACCTCCTCGCCTTCGCCCTGCCGAACTTCTACTTCCACCTGACGACCGCCTACGCGATCCTGCGCCACAACGGCGTTCCCGTCGGCAAGCTGGACTATCTCGGCCGGACGTAAAGACGTCTCGGGCGATCCGGCCCTCCCCCATTCATCCGTGACCCTCGGGCTCAACCCGAGGATCCGTGCAGCGGGTGTGACGTGGATGGTCGGGTCAAGCCCGACCATGACGGAAGAGAGGTGTGCGAAGGCGCCGACACGCCTCCCCTCAGAACAACCCCTCGATAAACCCTTCCTCGTTGAGGAAGATCCTCTCCGACGACGGTACTTTCGGCAGGCCGGGCATGGTCATGATCTCGCCGGTGATGACGACGACGAAGCCGGCGCCGGCCGAAAGGCGCACCTCGCGCACCGGCACCGTATGGCCGGAGGGCGCGCCGCGCAGGTTCGGGTCCGTCGAGAAGGAATATTGCGTCTTGGCCATGCAGACCGGCAGATTGCCGTAGCCCTGCTCCTCCCAGATGCGCAGCTGGTCGCGCACCGACTTGTCGGCGATCACCTCGCCGGCATGGTAGATATCCTTGGCGATGGTCTCGATCTTCTGGAACAGCGGCATCTCGTCCGGGTAGAGCGGCGAGAACTGCGACAGTCCGGATTCGGCAAGCTCCACCACCTGGCGCGCCAGCTCCTCGATGCCGGCCGAGCCGAGCGCCCAGTGCCGGCAGAGGATCGCCTCGGCTCCGAGCGTCGCGACATAGTCCTTCACCGCCCGGATCTCCGCATCCGTATCCGAGATGAAGTGGTTGATGGCGACGACGACGGGAACGCCGAACTTCTTGACGTTCTGCACATGGCGGCCGAGATTGGCGCAGCCCTTCTTCACCGCCTCGATGTTCTCCCGGCCGAGATCGTCCTTCTTCACGCCGCCGTTCATCTTCATGGCGCGCACGGTGGCGACGATGACCGCCGCATCCGGCTTCAGCCCGGCCTTGCGGCACTTGATGTCGAAGAATTTTTCCGCCCCGAGATCGGCGCCGAAGCCGGCCTCCGTCACTACATAGTCGGCGAGCTTCAGCGCCGTCGTTGTGGCGACGACCGAATTGCAGCCATGGGCGATGTTGGCAAAGGGACCGCCATGCACGAAGGCCGGATTGTTTTCCAGCGTCTGCACGAGGTTCGGCTGCATGGCATCCTTCAGGAGCACCGTCATCGCGCCGTCCGCCTTGATGTCACGGGCGAAGACCGGCGACTTGTCGCGGCGATAGCCGACGATGATGCTGCCGAGCCGCTTTTCGAGATCCTTCAGGTCGGTCGCAAGGCAGAGGATCGCCATGACCTCCGAGGCGACCGTGATATCGAAGCCGGTCTCGCGCGGATAGCCGTTGGCGACGCCGCCGAGCGAGGCGACGATATGGCGCAACGCCCGGTCGTTCATGTCCATGACGCGCCGCCAGGCGATGCGGCGGATGTCGATATTCTGCTCGTTGCCCCAGTAGATATGGTTGTCGATGAGCGCGGAGAGCAGGTTGTGCGCGGAGGTGATGGCGTGGAAATCGCCGGTGAAGTGGAGGTTCATGTCCTCCATGGGCACGACCTGCGCATATCCCCCGCCGGCCGCCCCGCCCTTCACGCCGAAGCAGGGGCCGAGCGAGGCCTCGCGGATGCAGGTGATCGCTTTCCTGCCGATGCGGTTGAGGCCGTCGCCGAGGCCGACCGTCGTCGTCGTCTTGCCCTCGCCGGCCGGCGTCGGGTTGATCGCGGTGACGAGGATCAGCTTGCCGTTCTTCCTGCCCTTCTGCCCGGCGATGAATTCGGCGCTGATCTTCGCCTTGTCATGGCCGTAGGGCAGAAGATGCTCGGCGGGGATGCCGAGCTTTTCGCCGATCTCCAGGATCGGTCTCTTCTTCGCGGCGCGGGCAATTTCGATATCGGACTTCACGTCGGCCATGCGGTGTCGCTCCCTCTCGGCACAGCTACCGCAACCGGGTCTCCTCCCCCGAAGGCGGCGCTTCCCTCATTATTTGCCGCGCCATTTCATCGTGAAGCCGGGGGCAATGCCACACCGGGTTTTGCCGCCCGGTAGACCAGAAACGACACGGGGAGATAAATTTGCGGCGAACAGCGAGGAAGATCTTGCCCCTGTTCGCTATTGGCAACTCCCTGTTCGCTCGCTAACGCGCCAGCACGTCCCGCATCTCGACGAGGTTGGAGCGCACGCGCAGGATATAGAACCCCATCGTGGCAAGGTGCGTCGGCATGATCCAGCCGTCCTCGCGACCATTCGAGATGATCGCCGGCTGGATGTTCAGCGCGGAGCGCAACTGCTTGATGCTCTCCACCCAGAGCGGCTCGATGCCGCGCGACTTGATGACGGCGTCGAAATCCGCGCCGGCGGCCGAGAGGATGCCGTAATAGCCGTAGAGCTGGCCGTAGGCGAACCAGTAGCGGTCGTCCGCGCGCGTATCGAACCAGCCGCCGTCGTGGAACTCGGACCGCTCGCGAATGATGGCCGAGGTCGCGCCGATATCGTTGGCGATGCGGTCGAGGAACTCGATCAGGTTGTCCGAACGGCCGTCGAAGATCGCATCGCAGGATTCGAGCGACGCATTGAACTTGCGCAGGTCCGCCATCGCGGTGCGGTAATAGGTCGGCGTCGGGGTCTTCGGCAGCAGCGAATCCGAGCCGAAATACCAGGTCTCCTCATCGAACTGGATATTGCCGCGGGCGCGCTGGAGGTCGGCATTGATGCCGGAAGTGCCGCGCACGCGGCCGAGCGAATCGACGAGTTCCACCGCCGTGCGGCGGACCGCCTGGTTGATGCCGCGCTGGAACGAGGCCTTGTTGTCGAACCACGGCGTCTTGTCCCAGTCGAGCCCGAAGAGGCCGAGCTTGTAGAGCAGCATGGAGGAGATCCAGGCGTTCTGGTCGACATTGTAGTCGATGAGGTCGGCCGTGACATCGACGATGGCCGAGCGCACGCAGGTCTTCGGCTCCGGCTCGGCGGCCTCGCCCGCCGCCGGTGTCGTCGCCTGCGCGCCCGATGTGCTGCCGGCATCCTGCTTGCGCTGGGCGAGGTTGTAGCTGTTCACGTAATCGGGGTTGAAGCCGCTCCAAATCTGGGTCTGCCAGATGAAATAGGCATAGAAGCCGACAAGCAGGAGAAGGCCGATGCCGATCGGCCCCTTGATGATCCAGCCGCGCGCCCGGTACCAGTTCGTCACCGCCATGAACGGCCAGAGGATCCAGGCGATCACGAGGCCGATGCCCCGGCCGATGGCCGCGAAGATGCGCTGGAAAAACGCGACGATCGGGTCAAGCATTGGCGTCGTCCTCTCTGATACCGTAGAGCTTCCTGCGGAAAGCAGCCTTGTCCTGCAGATAGGTCCGCGTCAACGTCGCCACAACATAAGCGCGGAACTTTTCGCTGTATTGCTCGTAGGCGGCATAGAAGCCCTGCTTGTCGAAGACGAAGCGGGAAACGAAATCATAGGGAACCATCTGTGAAATCAGGCGGTTGACCAGCCACTGGTCCGCGTGATCGGGGGCTGCGCGCACCAGCGTGAAACGCCGCGCGGGCGGCACCTCGGCAAGCTTGATCTCGCCCGTCGACGCGACGGTGCGGATCGCCTCCTGCAGGAAGGGATAGGTGCCGTCGCGCGCCACGAGCTCGGCATTGCGGTGCATCCAGGTCTGCAGCCAGATGCGGTCGGCCTTTTCGAGGTCGGCGGTCGGATCGCCCCGGTTGACGAGGCCGACGACCGTCATCTCCGCGCGGTGCTGGAAAAGGCCCGACGGCTCCACCCAGGAAGCGCGCGGCAGCTCCAGCCGCTTGGTGGAGGCGAGGAAATCGAAGATGCGCTTGTGGTCGTCGAGCGCGATATAGCTCACCTGCCAGGGCCGCGAGCGGCGGAAGCCCGGCACGGTCGGATCGCAGATGACGGTCGTCGTCTTGCCGTCGAGGAAGACGTAGACGCCGCCGAAATGGTTCGCCCAATAGGCCTCGTGGCGGAAGACGAGCTGGTCGGGCACCAGCGCGTTCTGGCGGATGTCGCCAGTCTGTTTGGCAAGCTCCACCATGCGGTTCAGCATGGCGTCGTCCGCCCAGGCGTTCGGCACCGTCTTCAGCCGGTCGACGAGGCCGCGCAGCTCCCCCGCCTTACCGAGCATGTCCTCGGCCGACAGAACCTTGAAGCGCACCTCGTTGATCGACAAGAGGTCGTCGATGTCGTTGACGGCGGAAACCGAATCCTCGATCTCGCCGTAGAGCGCGTCGCGGATGGTGATGGCGTTGATCGCCCGGGCATTGGCCGAGAAGAACTCGTGCATCAGCGCCGCGGTATTGGAAAAGCTCGTATGCACGACCGGCAGGTTCACCTGCTCGGGCGTCATGATGACGAAGCGCCGGTTGACGCGGTTCGGATCGAGATAGTCCCGGTCGCCGAGTTCGTCGGCGATCTCCGGCGAAAATCCCGTCATGTCGATGCGGAAGCTGGGAAGCGCCGTGCGGCGCATGCCGAACCCGTCCAGCGCCTTGTTGTAGCGCTCGACCAGATGCGGCTCATCGACCGGCAGCAGCCGGCCATA
>CAMLOC010000095.1 GCA_946481465.1 uncultured Shinella sp.
GCGATCCCGGCGGAGGAATGGCCGGTGCATCTTGCGAAGATGTGCGACTTCTGGTCCGCGACGCTGCTGCGCACCGGCCGCTACGACGGCCGGCCCCTGCCGCCGCATCTCGCCATTCCGGAGCTTCAGGAACAGCACTTCCATCGCTGGCTCACGCTGTTCCGCGCGACCGTGGAGAGGCTGTGCCCGCCGGAGGTCGCCGATCTCTTCCTCGACCGGGCGCTGCGCATCGCCCATTCCTTCCGCCTCGCCATCGCCTTCAGCCGCGGCGAGGATTCCCTGGCGATCTCCCCGATCTCGCGGGAGGCGTTGTCATGAGCGCGGCGGCGGCCGATCCCCTCGTCCTCCACCGGGACGAGGCGGGGGAATTCCTCCTGCCGGCGGACATGCTGGCCGCGCGCTTCGGCTGGCCGACACAGACGCTCAAGGACTACATGCGCCGCGGCCTCGTTGCCTCGCGCGTCGAGCGCGGCGAAGGCGAGGATGCCGGGCGCTGGCGGCTTTCGGTCCGCTGCGGCAACCGCCGCTGGCAGGCCGTCGTGGAGGCCGACGGCACGGTCGGCGCGCAGCGCGTCGAGGTGCTCTCCAACACCGCGCCAAAACCCTCACGATAGAGCGAGGACCGGCCCCGTCAGTCGCCGAGAAGCTGGCGGTCGTCGCCGTCGCGGCGGCTGACCAGCTCCTCCTTGATGCTGCGCAGCGTCTTCATCGCCTTGGTCCGGTCGGTATAGGCGACGAGATTGGCCAGCATGTCGATGACCGCGAGATAGGCATAGCGCGTCGAGGTGGGCCGGAAGATGTTCTTGCCCTCCGGCAGCTCGACGGCGATCACCACATCCGCCGCCGCCGCCACGGGCGAGCCGCCCTGCGTGAGGACGATGGTGGGAATGCCGCGCCGGCGCAGAAGTTCGAGGCAATGGACGAGCGCCGTGTCGCGGCCGGTGAACGAGGAGCCGAACACCACCGTGCCCGGCTGGGCGGCCGCGGAGATCATCGCGTTCATGTTGTGGTCGTTCGACGCGTTGATGCGGCAGCCGAGACGGAAGAGCCGGTTGTGCAGCTCGTTGACGATCATCGCCGAATTGCCGCTCGCCCCGAAGGCCTGGATGAAATCGGCGCCGCGCAGCAGGCGGGCGGCCATGTCGAGCGAGGCGAAATCGAGCTGGCGATGCAGCTGGAACAGCGCGTTCTGCGCCTTGGCGATGATATCCTCGGCCACTTCCTCCGGCGTTTCGGTCGGCACTTCCGGCTTGACGTAGCGCAGGCCCACGAAGGTCAGCCTGGCGAGCTGCACCTTGAAGTCCGGGTAGCCCTTGCAGCCGAGCCGGCGGCAGAAGCGCGTGACGGTCGGCGGCGAAACGCCGGCCCGGTCGGCCAATTCGCCGATCGACGAGTTGACGACGAAATCGACATCGTCGAGCGCGAGCTGCGCCAGCTTGCGGTCGAGCCCCGACAGCCGGCCGTCCTCATCCGACAAGGCATGAAAAAGGTCCATCGGCTCCCACCTTCCCCTGCGCGTTGCGCCGGCCCGGCGCCTGAATGAAAATGAATTTCTTCCCCGCCCAGTCATAACACAGTGCCGGCCGGCATCAATGGGTCCGATGGCCCGTAAAGGCAATTCGCCCGCCGCAGCACGGACGACCCTTTCGCAAAAGGAAGGATCGGGCCGGTTCCGAGACAGGAATTTTCAGGCCGGCACGCCCGGCTTTTCAGAAAAAATTTTACGTATCGCGTGAAAATCGGCATTCGGCATCGAACGGAAGCCGGCAATCCCTGAAAATCAGGCCTCCCGGATGCATCCTCGTTTTCACGAGCCTGCCGGTTTCCCGGGCCTGCCGCCCACTCCCGCTCGCGTTGGAACGCGTTGAAATCGATGCGGGATTCAAAACGGCGGCGGCGCACGGGCCATCCTCGCCAAGGCGCATACCCTGAAAATTTCCCGCCTTATTGCACCGCAAGAAAACAGATTACGCAAAGACACACCAAAAGCCCGCCATCCATTGACTTTGTGTGAAATTATCGCATTATCGAGAAAACAAATTACATCGCATGAGCGATGACACCGACGGGAACTTTTAGGATCCAGAGCACGGCGCAAGCGCCGTTCGGCCAGGCACACCGGCGCGGCACGCGGCGGACGATGTCGGCCGGGCAGCGGCCGGCCTGGACGTATCGGAACGGACGCCCATGCGCATCTTCACGGCCTCGCTTGCCACCGAGACCAACACCTTCTCGCCGGTCCCCACGGACATGAACGCCTTCAAGGCGGCGTTCTATGCCGGTCCGGGCGAACATCCCGATACGCCGACGCTCTGCTCCTCCGTCGTGCCGATCCTGCGCCGGCGTGGCCGGGCGGAAGGCTTTGCCGTCATCGAGGGCACGTCCTGCTGGGCCGAGCCGGCCGGCCTCATCCAGCGCCGGACCTTCGAGACCCTGCGCGACCGCATCCTCGGCGAATTGCAGGCCGCCCTGCCGGTCGATGCCGTCGTGCTCGGCCTGCACGGCGCCATGGTGGCGCAGGGCTATGACGATCCGGAGGGCGACCTCCTGGAGCGGGTCCGCGCGCTTGTCGGGCCGGACGTGCTCGTCGCCGCCGAGTTCGACCCGCACAGCCACCTCACCGCCAAGCGCGTCGCCAATCTCGACCTGATGGCGACCTTCCTCGAATTCCCGCACACCGATTTCGAGGAGCGCGGCGAGCATGTCGTCGAACTGGCGCTGCGCACGCTGCGCGGCGAGATCCGCCCCGTCATCTCCACCTTCGACTGCCGCATGATCACCATCTACCCGACGAGCCGCGAGCCGATGCGCTC
Source organism: uncultured Shinella sp. (assembly GCA_946481465.1). The sequence goes on from CAMLOC010000095.1 coordinate 2,814, forward strand.
CTTCGTCGACCGGCTGAAGGCGATGGAAGGCCGGGACGGCATCCTCTCCATCTCCGTCATCCACGGCTTCATGGCCGGCGACGTGCCGGACATGGGCACGCGCATCGTCGTCGTCACCGACGGCGACAAGGCGAAGGGCGACGCGCTGGCGCAAAGGCTCGGCCACGAACTCTACGGCCTGCGCCGCAAGGCGGCGATGCCGATGTTCGACACGGAGGCCGGGCTCGACCGGGCGCTTGCGGTGCGCGCGGAACGGCCGGACGCGCCCGTCGTCATCGCCGACGTCTGGGACAATCCGGGCGGCGGGGTGGCGGGCGATGCGACCTATATCCTCAGTCGCATGATGGCGCGCGGCCTCGAGAATATCGCGGTGGCAACGATCTGGGACCCCATTGCCGTCTCCTTCTGCCATGCGGCGGGGGAAGGCGCGGAGCTTGCGCTGAGGCTCGGCGGCAAGTCGGGACCGGAGGGCGGCGAACCGCTCGACCTCCGCGTCACGGTCGAGGCCGTGTTCGATGCCGGCTGGCAGAGCTTCCGCAACAGCCGGGTGACGCTCGGGCCCGCCGCCGTGGTGCGCCCGCTCGGCACGACCATCGACATCGTGCTGATCACCAGCCGCACGCAGACCTACGAGCCCGACATCTTCACCAACCAGGGCATCGACTTCACGCAGAAGGCCTTCCTTCTCGTGAAATCCACCAACCATTTTCATGCGGGGTTCCAGCCGGTCTCCTCCGAGATCGTCTACGTCGCCGCACCGACCTCCTACCCGACCGATCCCGCAACCACCGCTTATCGCAAGGCCAGCCTGAAACTCTGGCCACGGGTTGACGATCCGCTCGGGCTTGAAAGCTGAACCACCCGCCGGACGGGAGCCGGCGCGCACACGAACCATGGAATACCGGAGGGATATAAGATGAAAAATGCATTTGCCATGATGACGCTGGCCGCGGCGCTTGCCAGCACCAGCAGCCTCGCCATCGCCCAGACGAGCGACGGCGTGCTGACCGTCGCCACCATCGGCGAGCCGCCGACGCTCGACGTCATGCAGACGGCGACCGATATCGTCTTGACCATCGACCAGCACATTTTCGAGACGCTCTATACCTATGACAACGAATGGCGCTCCGTGCCGCTGCTGGCGCTCGCCCAGCCGGAGATTTCCGAGGACGGCCTGACCTATCGCATTCCGCTGCGCGAGGGCGTGACGTTCCACGACGGCAGCGCGCTCGATTCCAAGGACGTCACCGCCTCGCTGACGCGCTGGATGGCCGTCAACTCCAAGGGCAAGCAGGTCGCCGAAGTGGTGGAAAGCCTGTCCGAGGACGGCCCGAACACCGTCGTCGTCAAGCTGAAGTCGCGCTATGCGCCGCTGCTCGCCACCTTCTCGCAGGCCTCCGTCATCATGCCGTCGGAGAAGATCGCTGATACGCTGACCGAATTCGTCGGCACCGGCCCCTATGCGCTGAAGGAGCGCAAGCCCGACCAGTATACCCAGCTCGTGCGCTTCGACGGCTACACATCCCCCGAGGGCGAGCCCAGCAACTATGCCGGCAGGCGCGTGGCCATCGCCAAGGAGATCCGCTTCGTGCCGGTTCCCGACGCCAATACCCGCGTCGAGGGCCTGATTTCCGGTCAGTTCGATTTTGCCGATTCGCTGCCCGTCAGCGCCTATGAGCGCATCGAGGCGAGCGGCAAGGCGAAGGCCGTGATCTACGAGAACACCGGCTGGGCCTCGCTCAACATGAACATGAAGGAAGGCCTGCTCATCAAGAAAGAGTTGCGCCAGGCCGTGCAGGCCGCGCTCAACCCCAACGACATGATGCTCGCCGCCTTCTCCGACGAGCGCTTCTTCAGCGTCGATGGCTCGATCTTCCCGAAGGGCTCGCTCTGGTACACCGAGGCGGGCGTCGCGCGCTACGGCGAGGGTGACCCGGAAGAGGCCGGCAAGCTGCTGGCCGATGCCGGCTATGACGGCACGCCGCTGCGCCTGATGACCAGCCGCCAGTACGAGTTCCACTACAAGATCGGCGAGGTCGCGAAAGCCTATCTCGAGGCAGCCGGCTTCAAGGTCGACCTGCAGGTGGTGGACTGGGCCACCCTGACGACCCGCCGCGCCGACCCGAAGGAATGGGACATCTTCATCACCCATTCCAACTTCCCGGGTGACCCGACGACGATCAACACGATCACCGACAGCTATCCGGGCTGGTACGTCTCCGACCAGAAGGCGGCCGCCGTCGCCGCCTACATGGACGCGGTGTCCGATCCGGACAAGCAGAAGGCCTGGGAGGGTATCCAGACCGTGATCTACGACGACGCGCCGCTCTTCAAGGTCGGCAACTTCAACGCGGTCACCGGCACCGGCGCCGGCATTTCCGACTACACGCCGACCTACTGGCCGCATTTCTGGAACGTCACGCCCAAGAAGTAAGGGGAACATCATGGCAAGGATCGCCCGGGCACTGTTGAACCGGCTGGGGGGCATGGCCATCGTGCTCGCCCTCGTCGTGACGGTGGTTTTCGTCATCGTCCGCGTGACGCCGGGCGATCCCGCCGCCGTGATGCTGGGGTCGGATGCGACCCCGGAAGACATTGCGCAACTGCGCACGAAAATGGGGCTCGACGCGCCGCTGATCGCCCAGTACGGCCAGTTCGTATTGGGCATCTTCAAGGGCGACCTCGGCCAGTCGATCTTCCTCGACCAGCCGGTGGCGACGGCGCTCGCCGCGCGGGCCGAGCCCACCTTCTTCCTCACGCTGTTCTCCATCCTGATCGCGGTGGCGATCGCGCTGCCGGTCGGCATCCTGTCGGCCGTCAAGCGCGGCACGCTGTTCGACCAGGTCGTGGTGACGCTGACCATGGTGGCGGCAAGCGTGCCGAGCTTCTGGCTCGGCCTCATGCTCATCCAGGTCTTCGCCGTCGGCCAGGGCTGGTTTCCGGCCTCCGGCTATGGCGGGCCGGACACGACCTTCCTCGAGCGGTTGCACCATCTCGTGCTGCCGGCCGTGGCGCTCGGCATCGTCAATTCGGCGCTGATCACCCGCTTCACCCGCGCCGCCATGCTGGACGTGCTCGGCGACGACTATGTGCGCACCGCCCGCGCCAAGGGGGCGAGCGAGCGGCGCGTCATCCTGAAGCACGCGCTGAAGAACGCGCTGATCCCGATCATCACCGTCATCGGCCTGTCCATCGCCATGCTGGTCGCCGGCGCGGTGGTGACGGAGACGGTGTTCGGCCTGCCGGGCGTCGGCAACCTCGTGGTCTCGGCGGTACTGCGCCGCGACTATCCCGTCATCCAGGGCACGCTTCTCGTCGTCGCCGCGATCTACGTGCTGATCAACTTCATCGTCGACATGCTCTACATCCTCGTCGATCCGCGGGTGCGCCTATGATGACCGCTTCCCTCTCCATGCCGCTCGTTTCCGGCCTGCGGCGGCTCTTCCGCAACAAGGCCATCCTGATCGGCGCGCTCATCCTTGCCGTCGGGCTCGTGGCGGCGGTCCTCGCCCCGTGGGTCGCGCCCTATGCGCCGAACAAGCTGTCGATCGTCAACAAGCTGAAGGCGCCGTCCCTCGCCCATCTCTTCGGCACCGACGAATTCGGCCGCGACATCTTCTCCCGCGCCATCTATGCGGGACGCATCTCGCTGCTCGTCAGCCTCGGCGTCGTCTGCATCTCCACGGCGCTCGGCGTCGTCATGGGGGTCGCCGCCGGCTTCTTCCGCAAGCTCGACGCGCCGATCTCCCGGCTGCTCGACGCCATGATGTCCTTCCCGGATATCCTGCTCGCCATCGCGCTCGTCGCCGCGCTCGGGCCGTCGCTGACGACGGTCATCCTGGCGCTCGGCATCACCTATGCGCCGCGCCTTGCCCGCATCGTGCGCGGCTCGACGCTGGTGCTGCGCGAACTGCCCTATATCGAGGCGGCCGTCGCCATGGGCCTGCCGACCTGGCAGATCCTGACGCGGCACGTCCTCCTCAACCTCGCCTCGCCCATCCTCGTACAGGCCACCTTCGTCTTCGCCTCGGCGATGCTGGCGGAAGCAAGCCTCTCCTTCCTCGGCGTCGGCGTCTCCACCGACATGCCGACCTGGGGCACCATGCTCGCCTCCGGCCGCGAATACATGAACAACGCGCCCTGGCTGATGGTGTTTCCGGGCCTTGCCATCGTCTTCTCGGTCCTCGCCCTGCAACTCGTCGGCGACGGGCTGCGCGATCTCGTCGATCCGCGCCTTGCGAAGGAAAGCTGACCATGACGGACACTGCAAAACGGCCGGTGCTCTCGATCGAGAACCTGACGACCTCCTTCAAGACCGCCGAGGGGTGGCGCGCCGTCATCCGCGACATCAATGTCGAGGTGAATGCCGGCGAGACCGTCGCCATCGTCGGCGAATCGGGCTCGGGCAAGAGCGTCACCGCGCTCTCCACCATGCGCCTTTTGCCCGCCGGCCGGGCGCGCTGCGAGGGCCGCATCCTGCTCGAAGGGCGCGACCTGCTGCAGGCGAGCGAAGCCGAGATGCGCTCGGTGCGCGGCGGCACGATCGGCATGATCTTCCAGGAGCCGATGACCTCGCTCAACCCGGTCTTCACCATCGGCAACCAGATCGCCGAGGCGCTGGTGCTGCACCGCGACCTCTCCTGGAAGGCGGCGGAGGCCGAGGCCCTGCGGCTGATGGAGCGCGTGCGCATCCCCGCCGCCAAGAGCCGCCTCAACGAATATCCGCACAAGTTCTCCGGCGGCATGCGCCAGCGCGTAATGATCGCCATGGCGCTCGCCTGCCGGCCGAAACTCTTGATCGCCGACGAGCCGACGACGGCGCTCGACGTGACCGTGCAGGCCGAGATTCTCCATCTGCTGCGCGAATTGCAGCGGGAAGAAAACATGGGCGTGCTGTTCATCACCCATGACATGGGCGTGGTCGCCGAAGTCGCCGACCGCACCCTCGTGATGTTCCGCGGCGACATGGTCGAGACCGGTCCGACGGCGGAAATCTTCGCCGCGCCGAAAGCGGTCTATACGAAGGCGCTGCTCGCCTCCATCCCGCGCCTCGGCACGATGGGCGACGCCGCCGCGCCCCGCCGCTTCCCGGATGTCGACCCCGCCACCGGGAAGGCCAGCGACGGCCGCGTGACGTCGCCGGTTCCCGACGGCGTCGCGCCGATCCTGAAGGTGGAAAAACTCGCCGTGCGCTTCGCGCTGCCGCAGGGGCAGATCCATGCGGTCGAGGGCGTCTCCTTCGATCTCAAGCCCGGCGAAACGCTGGCGCTGGTCGGCGAATCGGGTTGCGGCAAGTCCACCACCGGCCGGGCGATCATGCGTCTCGTCGATCCGAGCGCCGGCTCGATCACCGTCGACGGGCAGGATGTGACCAAGGCCCGCTCCGGGGCGCTGCGCGCCATGCGCCGCACCTCGCAGATGATCTTCCAGGATCCGTTCGCCTCGCTCAATCCGCGCATCACCATCGGCTCGGCGATTGCCGAACCCATGCTGGCGCATGGTCTGATGGGCCGGCGCGAGGCGAAGGAACGGGTCGCCGAACTCCTGCAACAGGTCGGCCTTTCCGCCGCGATGGCCGACCGGCATCCGCACGAATTCTCCGGCGGCCAGCGCCAGCGCATCTCGATCGCCCGGGCGATCGCGCTGCAGCCGAAGCTCATCGTCGCCGACGAGGCGGTCTCCGCGCTCGACGTGTCGGTGAAGGCGCAGGTCTCCAACCTCCTGCTCGACCTGCAGGAGCAGCACCGCCTCGCCTATCTCTTCATCTCGCACGACATGGCGGTGGTGGAGCGCGTCAGCCATCGCGTCGCCGTGATGTTCCTCGGCGAGATCGTCGAGATCGGCCCGCGCGCGGCGATCTTCGACAATCCGCAGCACGCCTATACGCGCCGCCTCATCTCCGCCGTGCCGATCCCCGATCCCGCGCGGCGCGGCCAGCTCAACCCGCCGCTCGACGAGGAGATCAAGAGCCCGCTGCGCCCGCACGGCTACGTGCCGCCCCAGCGCACGTACCGCGAGGTTTCGCCGGGGCATTTCGTCCAGGAAGCGGCGGCCTGAGACGCCGCAAGGAATCCTCCCAGCCTACCCGCCGGTTGCGCTTAGCGCCGGCGGGCTTTTTTTGCGTTCGGCGGGTTTGCCCCTCACCCTAACCCTCTC
>CAMLOC010000096.1 GCA_946481465.1 uncultured Shinella sp.
GCACAGATCCCCGGCCACCGGCGGCACCACCATAACGTCCAGGCTGTGCAGTTCATTCGATGACGAACGAAATTCTGACCATGGGTCTGTTGCTGTGTGCTGGGCACTGGCTGGCCGATTATCCCCTGCAATCGGACTTCCTGGTGAAGGCGAAGGTCGAGGGGCCGCTGCGGGCCTATCACCTCGTCGCCCATGCCGGCATCCACGGCGCCGTGGTGCTGCTGGTGACGGGGCATGTCCTGCTCGGCCTTGCCGAGTGGGCCCTGCACGTCCTGATCGATGAGGCCAAGATCAGGCGGAAGATCAGCTTCGCGCAGGATCAGGCCCTGCATCTTTTGTGCAAGCTGCTCTGGCTGGTCGCCGCCGTCGCCCTCCTGCCCTCATGACGGGACGAAGCGCCCTTCCCCGGCGCGTTCCTGCTTCTTGAGGCCGGCGTCGCGGATGATCCCAGCGATCGTGGCGAGCTGCGCCGAAAGCGGGTTGCTCTTGCGCCAGACCATGCCGATCGTGCGCGTCGGCCGGGGCTCGGCCAGCGCGGATATGCAGACCGCGGCGGAACGCGTTTCCGTATCGACGGCCATCTGCGGAATGAGCGTCACGCCGATGCCCGCCCCGACCATCTGCACCAGCGTCGACAGCGAGCTTCCCTCCATCAGGTCGCGCACCGATCCCGCACCGATATTGCAGACCGAAAGAGCCTGGTCGCGGAAGCAGTGCCCCTCCTCCAGCAGCAGCAGGCGCATCTCGTGCAGCCTGTCGGAGCTCGGCACCGGCTTTGCGGCGTCCTCCAGGGGCCGCACCAGCACGAATTCCTCCTCGAACAGCGAAATCTCCTTGAGCGCCGGCTCCGAGATCGGCAGCGCGACGATGGCGGCGTCGAGCTTCGCCTCCGTCAGGTCCTCGATCAGCCGCTGGGTAATCGCCTCGCGCGGCCGCGGGTCGATGCCGGGATAGAGCCGCGCCAGCGACTTGATGATATCGGGCAGGAGATAGGGCGCGACCGTCGGGATGACGCCGAGGCGGAGGCGGCCGGCGATCGGCCCGTGCGCCGCCCGGCCGAGATCCTCCAGCTCGTCGACCGAGCGCAGGATGGCCCGCGTCCGCTCGGCGAATTCCTCGCCGAGCCCCGTCAGCCGGATGCGCCGCCCGCCCCGCTCGACGAGCGGCACGCCCACCAGCTCCTCCAGCTCGCGGATCTGCACGGAAAGCGCCGGCTGCGAGATGGCGCAGCTCTCCGCCGCCCGGCCGAAATGGCCGATGCGGGCCAGCGCCTCGAAATAGCGCAGATGTTTCATTGTCAGCCCATTCATAACCTGAGCATATCGGAGCCTTTAGTTTTTACAATTGGAGTTTATGGCTGGGCTTTGCTACGCCTTGGCAACCCGGAAGACGCTTCACCGCGGCGCCGACCCAAGAGGCGCGCCTGCAAGTTCCCTTCCGGTGTCCTGTCGAATCAAGAAAATCCGTTGGAGGACCAAATGGATACGAAGACGACCACGACCGGTAAGTGTCCGGTCATGCATGGCGGCAACACGGCGCTCGGCAAGTCGGTCATGGAATGGTGGCCCAACGCGCTGAACCTCGACATCCTGCACCAGCACGACACGAAGACCGATCCGCTGGGCAAGGACTTCAACTACCGCGAAGAATTGAAGAAGCTCGACGTGGCGGCGCTGAAGGCGGACCTGCGTGCCCTCATGACGGACAGCCAGGACTGGTGGCCGGCCGACTGGGGCAGCTATGTCGGCATGATGGCGCGTGTTTCCTGGCACGCCGCAGGCTCCTACCGCTCGGCCGACGGCCGCGGCGGCGCCGGCACCGGCAACCAGCGTTTCGCGCCGCTCAACTCCTGGCCGGACAACGTCAACACCGACAAGGGCCGCCGCCTGCTCTGGCCGATCAAGAAGAAATACGGCAACAAGATCTCCTGGGCCGACCTGATCGCGCTCGCCGGCACCATCGCCTACGACGTCGCGGGTCTCAAGACCTTCGGCTTCGCCTTCGGCCGCGAAGACATCTGGGCGCCCGAGAAGGACACCTATTGGGGCGATGAAAAGCAGTGGCTCGCGCCGAGCGACGGCCGCTACGGCGACGTCTCCCAGCCTTCGACGCTGAACAACCCGCTGGCCGCCGTGCAGATGGGCCTCATCTACGTCAACCCCGAAGGCGTCAACGGCAAGTCCGATCCGATGGCGACCGCCGCGCAGATTCGCGAGACCTTCGCGCGCATGGGCATGAACGACGAGGAGACCGTGGCGCTCACCGCCGGCGGCCACACGATCGGCAAATCCCACGGGAACGGCAGCGCCGGCAATCTCAGCGCTGATCCGGAAACCGCAGGCCCCGAATTCCAGGGCCTTGGCTGGATGAACACCAAGGGGCGCGGCATCGGCCGGGACACCGTCGTCTCCGGCATCGAGGGCGCCTGGACCAGCGAGCCGACGAAGTGGGACAACGGCTTCTTCGAAATGCTTTTCAAGCATGAGTGGACGCTGACGCACAGCCCTGCGGGCGCATCGCAGTGGGTGCCGATCACGATTGCCGAGGAAGACAAGCCCGTCGACGTGGAGGATCCCTCGATCCGCGTCATGCCGATGATGACGGACGCGGACATGGCGATGAAGGTGGACCCGGTCTACCGCGAGATCTCGCTGCGCTTCATGAACGATTTCAATGCGTTCTCCGACGTCTTCGCGCGTGCGTGGTTCAAGCTGACGCACCGTGACATGGGTCCCAGGTCGCGCTATTTCGGCCCCGACGTCCCCGCGGAAGAGCTCGTCTGGCAGGACCCGATCCCGGCCGGCCGCGCGGACTACGACGTTTCGGCGGTCAAGGCGAAGATCGCGGCCAGCGGCCTTTCCGTCTCCGACCTGGTCGCGACCGCCTGGGACAGCGCCCGCACCTTCCGCGGCTCGGACGCCCGCGGCGGCGCCAACGGCGCGCGCATCCGCCTCGCCCCGCAGAAGGACTGGGAAGGCAACGAGCCGGCCCGGCTCGCCCGCGTTCTTTCGGTTCTGGAGCCGATCGCGGCGGCGACGGGCGCAAGCCTTGCCGACGTCATCGTGCTCGGCGGCAATTACGGCGTGGAACAGGCCGCCAAGGCCGCCGGCTTCGACGTGACCGTGCCCTTCGCGCCCGGCCGCGGCGATGCCAGCGCAGAGCAGACCGATGCGGACAGCTTCGCACCGCTCGAGCCGCTCGCCGACGGTTTCCGCAACTGGCTGAAGACGGACTATGTCGTCAGCCCCGAAGAGTTGCTGCTCGACCGTGCCCAGCTCATGCGCCTGACCGCGCCGGAAATGACGGTGCTGACGGGTGGCTTGCGCGTGATCGGCACCAACCATGCCGGCACGGCGCACGGCGTCTTCACCGACCGCGTCGGCGCGCTGACGACGGACTTCTTCGTCACGCTCACCGACATGGGCTATTCGTGGGTGCCGACGGGCAACAACCTGTACGAGATCCGCGACCGCAAGACGGGCGCTGCCAAGTACACGGCGACGCGCGTCGACCTGGTCTTCGGCTCGAACTCGATCCTGCGCGCCTATGCGGAAGTCTATGCCCAGGACGACAGCCGGGAGAAGTTCGTCAACGACTTCGTCGCCGCCTGGGTCAAGGTCATGAACGCCGATCGCTTCGATCTCAAGGCCTGACGGCCGGGACGACACGAAACGCCTTCCCCCGCCCGCGCGGGGGAAGGCTTGACGGCTAGGAGGGGTTTGCCGGTCGCTTCGACGGCTCGTCCCCGGATTTCGGCTTGCGCCCCTCTGGCGCCTTCCCGGAACGCTCGTTCGCATGCGCCTTCGGGCCGGCGACGATCACGCCGGACTTGTTCTCTTCCCGGCGCTTGTCTTCCTTCGACGTCGAAACCTGGGACTTCTTGTCCATGACTGCCTGTTCTCCATTGAAAGATGACAGACTAACGATCCCGCCGCGCGCTGGTTCCCGGCGGTTTTCGGCTACAGCCGCCAGGCGGAGGTGATCGTCACGGACACGGTGTCGCCCGGCACCGGCTTCTTCCGGCTGAAGGCCCGGAGGATCCGGCCGCCCAGAAGCTCCAGCGTCAGGCTGTAGCGCTCCCCCTCGTAGAGCGAGGCGCGAACCTTCGCCGCGATCCCCTCGCCGCCCAGACGGACGTCCTCCGGCCGGACGAGGACGTCGGCCCCGCCATCGGCCATGGGCGAAACCAGCAATGCACGCAACGTGTCCCAGTCGAGCGTCCGCGGCGCATCCGCCGGCACGGCGAGCGACAGGATCGCGCCGCGGCCGATCAGGCCGCCGACAAGCCGCCCCTCCGGGCGCGCATAGATCTCCTGCGGCGGCGCGACCTGCAGCAATTCCCCCCGGGACATGACCGCGATATCGGTGGCGAGCGCCATGGCCTCGCTCTGGTCGTGCGTGACATAGATCATCGTCGCGCCGGAGCGCTGGTGGAAGTCGCGGAAGGTTTCTTCCATCTCCTGGCGCAGGTGCCGGTCGAGATTGGCGAGCGGCTCGTCGAGCAGCACGACATCCGGCTGGGTGACGAGGCAGCGCGCGAGCGCGACCCGCTGGCGCTGGCCGCCGGAGAGGTCCGCGGGACGGCGCCCGGCGAGATCGGCAAGGCGCACCGTATCGAGCGCCTCGACGACCCGCCGGCGATAGACGTCCTTCGAAACGCCGCGCACCTTCAGCGGATAGCCGACATTGTCGGCGACGCTCATATGCGGCCACAGCGCATAGGACTGGAACACCATCGCCATGTTGCGCCGCTCGGGCGGCAGCGACCGGGCGGGATCGGCCAAGAGCCGCTCGCCGAGGAAGATCGCGCCGTCGCTCGGCGTCTCGAAGCCGGCGATCATGCGCAGCACCGTCGTCTTGCCGCAGCCGGACGGGCCGAGCAGCGCGAGGAAGCCGCCCTCGCGCACGGCGAGCGAGACGCCGTTCACCGCCGGCCGGCCGGTGCCGAAATCCTTGCTGACATGGTTGAGGATCAGCTTCGCCACGGCACCGTCCCTTTCGGCAGGTGTTTCGCCATACCCTCCAGCAGCAGCATCATGGCGACGACCATGAGGACGACGAGCACGGAAAGCGCGGAAGCGAGATCGGAGCCGCCGCTGTCGTCGAGATTGTAGATCACGACGCCGAGCGTCTGCGTGCCCGCCGACCAGAGCAGCGCCGAAACCGTCAGTTCGTTGCAGGCGATGAGGAAGACGAGGATGACGGAAGCGCCGGCGGCGGGCGCCACGAGCGGGATCAGGATATCCCTAAGGCGCTTGAAGAAGCCGGCGCCGGAAAGCCGCGCCGCCTCCTCCAGCGCCGGGTCGAGCTGGCGGTAGGCGCTGACGACGGGCTTCAGGCTGACGGCGAAGAAACTCGCGAAGTAGGCGATGAGGATGATCCAGATCGTGCCGTAGAGCGTCACGCCGAAGACCGGCAGGGGCGCGGCAAAGACGAGGATGAACGCGACGGCGACGACGATGCCGGGCAGCGCATAGGGGATCTCGATCATATTCGCCACGACGCGCGCGGCCGCATCGCGCCGGCGGGTCAGCAGGTAGCCGGCAAGCATCGACAGGGCGAGCAGGCCGATGGCGGTGACGGCGGCAAGGAACAGCGAATTGGCGAAGGCCGTCCGGGTGATCGCCTGCCGCAACAGCACCTCCTCGAAGGCATGGAAGGACAGGGTCTCGAAGGTCAGCGGCACGCCATAGGCCGGCACCAGCGCGCCAGCGACCAGCGCGAGGAAAGGCGCGACCAGCATGAAGAACAGGAGGATCGCAAGGATCGGCAGGAAGACGAACCGCCACCGCCCGATGGGAAGGCAAGCCGCCGCGCCGGACACGCCGAGGATGCGGTAGTCGCGGCCGCCGAGTGCGCGCTCCTGCACGGCAAGCCCCGCCACCGAGATCAGCGCGATGACGCCGGAGAGCAGCGCGACCTCGCCGAAGGTGCGATCCGTGAAGGCGGCGAACTTGGTGAAGACGAGGGTCGAGAGGGTGTAGATCGATGCCGGGATGCCGAGGATCGCCGGAATGCCGAAATTGCCGATGCAGGACACGAAGGCGATGGCGGCGCCGGCGATCATGCCGGGCAGCGCCAGCGGCAGGACGATGTCGCGGAACGTGCGCAGGGCCGAGGCGCCGGACAGGCGCGCCGCCTCCATCCCGTCGCGGGGTATGGTCATCAGCCCTGCCCGTAGCGCGAGATAGACGAGCGGCGCGTGCTGCACGCCGTAGAGCAGCGCGATCCCGCCGACGGAATAGAGCGGCTGCGGCGAGCCCAGTGGCGGCGCGATGTGCAGCGCCTTCAGGAGCGGGCTCGAGGGGCCGGACATCTGCACCCAGGCGAGCGCCGTCACCTGCGGCGGGATCATCATCGGCAGCACGAAGAGAAAGCCGAGCGGGGCCCTGCCGGGAAGGTCGGTCAAGGTCAGAAGGAAGGCGAAGAGCGCGCCGATGGCAAGCGAGATCGCGGTGCCGAGCAGCGCGGTGACCAGCGTGAAATACGTCGCCGACCAGAGCGCGCGATCGGACAGCACCTCGAGGGCGCCGCCGCCCGCCAAGGCGGCGATGCCGGTCGCCGCGAGCCGCAGGAGGGGCAGCACGCTGAGGACGACGACCACGCCTGCGATGAGCGGAAACAGCCAGGCCGGCTGGCTGCTTCCCGGACGAACATAGCCGTGCATGACGGTGGCGTCGCGCCTCAGTTCGAGCCGAAGGAACCGGAGAAGGTCGCGAGATCCGCCTCGGTGTTCTTCAGTGCCGTCGCCGCGTCGAGCGGCAGCACGCGGATCGTCTCGCGCGCCGGGAAGCCTTCGGGCATGGCGATGCCGTTGCGCGCCGGGATGTAGCCGAGCTTGACGAAGCCTTCCTGGCCCTCGACCGAAAGGACGTAGTCGACGAATTTCCGGGCGGCCTCGACATTCTTCGAGGAGGCGAGGATGCCGACCGGCTCGGTGACCGCGGAAACGCCTTCGGCGGGGAAGACGAACTCGACCGGCGCGCCCTTGGCCTTCTCGCGGATCGGCATGTAGTCGACGACCATGCCATAGGCCTTCTCGCCCGAGGCGACAGCCTTCAGCACGGCGCCGTTGCCGCCCGCCGCGGTCGCGCCGTTTTCGGCGAGCGCCTTGTAGTAGTCCCAGCCAAGGCCCTCGACGGCCGCCAGCGTCTGGGTGTGGATGAGCGCGGCGCCCGAGGTCAGCGGGCTCGGCATGGTGGCAAGGCCCCTGGCCTCCGGCCTGGCGAGGTCCTTCCAGCTTGCCGGCTTCATCGCGGCCGCGGTGTTGTAGACGATGCCGGTGGTGATCAGCTTGGTCGAATAGTAGTAGCCGTCCTTGTCGTAGAGGCTGGCGTCGTAGCTGCCGGCTTCCGGCGACGCGTAGGCGAGCAGCTTGCCCTCCTGCTTCAGGCGCTCGAGCGTCACCGTGTCGGCGATCAGCAGCACGTCGGCAACCGGGTTGCCGGCCGCGATCTCGGCCTGGAGCTTGGCCATGATCTTCGGCGTGCCATCGCGCACCCAGTCGACCTTGATGTCGGGATTGGCGGCCATGAAGCCGTCGACGGTCGCCTGCGCGTCCTCGTTCGGCTGGCTGGTGTAGAGAACGAGGTTTGCGGCGGAGGCCGGCAGGGCGGCAAGGCTGGCGGCGAGGAGAGCGGCGGCGGAGACGAGGGTTTTCATGGGGAGCATCCTTCCGGGAAAGTCAACGCTCCCTACCCCCGTCGCTTGACACCTATGTGACACTTGCGACGCATGAGGCCGGCGGCGAAACGGCCGGGTCTCCCCCGCGGACGGAAAGTCGCTGTTGACTGTCAGCCGCCCCTCTGATCGAAAGCCGTCCGGTCCCGCTTTGACGGCGTGACACGCGATTTTCTCCCGGCCCGTCCCTACCGATCGGAAAACCATGCCAATCCACGAACTTGCCGCGCTGGGCGCGGCGACCTGCTGGGCTCTTACCGGCCTGATCTCGGCAGGCCCCGCCGGCCATCTCGGCGCGCCGGCCTTCAACCGCACGCGCCAGGTCTTCGTCACCGGGCTCCTGGCCTGCTACGTGCTCGCCACCGGCGTCTGGCGCGAACTGGACATGGCGAATGCCGGCCCGCTGCTCCTCTCCGGGCTGATCGGCATCTTCGTCGGCGACACGCTGCTCTTCGAGACGCTGAACCGCCTCGGCCCGCGCCGCTCCGGCATCCTCTTCGCGCTGAACGCGCCGATCGCCGCGCTGCTCGGCTGGCTGGCGCTCGGCGAAACGCTGTCGGGCCTTGCGGTGGCGGGCATCCTGCTGACGGCCGCCGGCGTGCTGCTCGCCATCGTCTTCGGCAAGCGCCGGGCGCAGATGCATCAATGGGAGGCGATCAAGGGGCCGCTATGGGCCGGCGTGCTCCTCGGCATCGGCGCGGCGACGGGCCAGGCGATCGGCTCCATTCTCGCGCGGCCCGTCATGGCGACCGGCATCGATCCCTTCCTCGCCTCGCTGCTGCGCGTCGGCATCGCCGCCTTCTGCCTCAGCATCCTGATCCAGCTTCCCATCCCCTCGGTAAAGCCGAAGGGACCGCTGACGCTGAAGGTCGCGGCGCTGACGGCCCTCACCGGTATCCTGGCGCTCGCCATCGGCATGACGCTGCTGCTATTCGCCCTTTCCGGCGGCAAGGTCGGCATCGTCTCGACCCTGTCGGCCACCTCGCCGGTGATGATCCTGCCCATGCTGTGGCTGAAGACCGGCGAGCGGCCAGCCGGCGGCGCCTGGGCAGGCGCCCTCCTCGTCGTCATCGGCATGGGCCTGATTTTCCTGTAAGAAAGGCCCGGAAAAGCGGATGCGCAGGATTTTTGTTCCTACCGCATTATCCGACGCCGAAGCGATGCCGCTTCGGCTGGAAATGCTCTAGATTCTTGTTTTTACCGCATTATCCGACGCCGAAGCGGTGCCGCTTCGGCTGGAAATGCTTTAGCCGAGCGGCACATAGGGCATCA